>NZ_JAAGPM010000009.1:0-117838 GCF_017104865.1 Burkholderia sp. Ac-20349 | reverse complement strand
AGCTCGCGCCGAGCGTCACTGCGCGGCAGCCTCGAGCCCGGCGACTGCCGCTGCCGCCTCGGCGGCCGACGCGGTGGCCGGATCGCCTGCCGCCGCCGCGCGCGCCGCCGCTTCCTGCTCGGCCATCGCAGGACGATTGCGCAGGTGCAGCAGGAACTCCTGAATCAGGCGATCCCACAGCTCGATCGTTGAGCGCAGGTAGCGCTCCGACACGCCGCCCGCGACGACCACGTCCATCTCCAGCGCGAGAAACGGCCCGTGGCTCGCGAGACGCGCGAAGCGCTTGGTCCGGTTCCAGTCCGCGACGAGTTCGGCCGGCAATTCACCCTGCACCTGCAGCACGCACGACAGCGTGTAGTCGATGAACAGCAGCGACGCGGGCGATGCGTCGGGCCCCTGCGGCGCGAGCACGGCGGCCGGGTTGCCGAAGCGCACCGCGAAGCCGATGCCCTGGCTCGCGCTCATCAGTTGCACCGCGCCGTTCTGTTCGGCCGCCGTCACGCGGTAGCCCGCGCGGCGCAGCACGTCGGCGAGGTGGTCGGCGCTGATCGCTTCGATCGGCGCATCGTGTGCCGCGCGTTCATCGCCGGCGTTCGGTTGCTTGTCTTGCATCTCAGTGTTCCCCGTATTCAACGAATCGATCGGTTCGACCCCGGCTGCGGGCCGCGCGCTCACTGCGGGTTTGCCGCAGCGGCCGATGCCGGTGCCGGCGTGGCGGCAACGGGCCGCGCAGCCGGGTCGTACTTGCCCGCATATAGCGCATCGCCGTAGCGTTGCGCAATGTCGTCGTACTTCACGCGCGCCGACTGCGCGAACGGCTGACGCGACGAGAACAGCGTGCCGATCCCGACGTGCTCGTAGGCGTCGAGAATCTCGTGCCCCACGCGATACAGCTCGGCATTGTGTGCCTGGCAGGTTTTCAGTTGCGTGTCACGCGCCGCCACGTCCTTCTGCAGTTGCGTGTGCTGCGTATCGCGGGCGCGCGACACGGCGAGCAAGTCCTCGTAGGACGACTTGTATTTCGCGAGCGACTTCGCGTCCTGCTCGCGGCCCGCCCGCTCCTGCGCGAGCGCGCGCTTCGCGGCCGCTTCGGCGCCCGAGTCGCCGTGCGCGGCCGCCAGTTGCCCTTGCATCGCCTTCAGTTGCGCGAGCGCGTCGTCGCGCTGCTTCTCGGCCGCCACCTTGTCGCTTTGCAACTGCGCCTGGTTGTCCTGCAACTGGCGCAGCTCCTGCACGGTCGAGCGCAACTGGCTGCGCAGCTTGTCCTCGATGCTCTGCGCGTGCGCGCCGCCGGCCGCGAGCAGCAGCGTGCCGGCCACGCTGGCCGCGAACATCGTGCGAGTGATCGTGTTCATCCGCGGCTCCGGTCAGAAGCGAGCATTGAGCTCGATCTGCAGCACGTCGATCGATACCGGCGGCCCGTACACTTCCTTCGAGCTCAGGTAACGGGCCGACACCCACGTGTCCCGTGCGACCGCATACGCGGCGCCGAGCACGTAGCCCCGCGCGTTGGTGCCGCCGAGATGGAAGTCGGGATCGTTGAACGCGTCGAGCACGGCGTCCGGCTGCAGGTACTTGTACGCGATCGAGAAGTTCCACTGGCCCTTCTCGCGCGGCTCCGGCTCGCCGAACGTCGCCTTCGCGAGGAAGCCGTTCGGGCCGCTGCGGTAGTCGGCGCGCGTCGCGTTCACCGACGTCGAATCGTAGTTGTTGACCGGCAGCGACGCCGCCGCGAACGCCTTGTTGTCGTTGTACGCGAGGTTGCGCACGTATTCGCCGTCGAGACGCAGCTTGAAGCGATCGGCCACCACCGTGTCCCACTGCGCCTTCAGGTCGAGCAGCCGGTAGTTGTAGGCCAGGCCGAACAGCTGCGGCTGCGGCGTCATCCCCGGCGCGAGATTCGGGTTCTGCACGATGTTGCGCAGCGCGACCAGCGTGTTGCCGCCCTGCATGAATGCCGGCGCCTCGTTGTCGGTGCTGCAGCTCGTCGCGCCGAGATACAGCGCGCACGGCGACGACAGCGTGCCGCGCATGTTCTGGAAGTCGTAGTACGCGACCGCGCCGCGCAGCCGGTTCTTCGCGTCGATCTTCCAGTCCGCGCCGAACTGCGCGCCGAACATCCACTTCGTGTCGCTGCCGGCCTTGTCGGTGCTGTTCGACGGGAAGTTCTCGCTCGTGTACTGGATCGGGAACACGCCGAGCGTGCCGAACAGCGTGACGTCCGGATTCCACGGCAGCGCATGGCGCAGGTTCGCGGCGAGGCCGTCCATCATCAGGTCGTCCGAGAACACCAGGTCCGACTTGAAGAACGGATTGTCGAACCGGCCGGCCGTCAGGTTCAGCCACGGCGTCGGCCGGTACGCGAAGAACGCCTTGTTCAGCCAGATGTTCTTCTTCGCGAAGCCGCCGCCCGCGGTGGCCGTGGTCGACACGGGCCCGTTGTCGTTGCCGCTCGCGAGCTGGATGCCGGCGATCATTTCGTCGGACAGCGTTGCCGTCACGCCGAGCCGTGCGCGGTAGCGCAGCAGGTTGTTGCGGTTCTCCCGCGTGTTCTGCGTGGGAATCTGCGTGTTGTTGGTGTTCGAGTTGACGTCGAACCCGCCGCCCTGGTTGATCGCCGCGAAATTCGTCACGCCGTTGGTGTTGCGGCCGCCATAGAAGTGATACTCGTCACGCACGCGCAGGTCGCCGTCGAGCTTGATGCGCGACACCCAGTCGGGGAACGTGTTCGGTTGCGCCCAGTTCTCGGCCTTCGCCTGCGCGATCACTTCCTGCTTCACCTGGTCGCGGATCTGGTCGCGCACGAGCTGCGGCACGTACGGCACCGCGACATCGCCCGGCTGTGTCGGCGGATTGACGACCCCACCCGCCACGACCGGCGCGCCCGATGCGCGGGCCGACCTCGCCTGCACGGCCTCGGTGCGCGCCTCGCTGATCAGCTGGTTCGCGTTTTGCTGCGTGAGCACGCCACGCTTCACGAGCAGGTTGATCAGGTTGATCACCACGCTCTCGGTCGGCGCGGCTTTCCCCGACGCCGCCTGCGCCTCGAGCGATTGCCCGTGCGCGGCGGACGCGCAGGCCAGCCCGAGCGTCAGCACCGCCGCGCCGACGCGCGACAGGCGCGCGGGCAGCGCGCCGTTGCGGGGCACCCCACCCCGTCCGTTCATCTTCCGAATCATCGAAGCACTCCGAACAATTTTCGTTTCTTTTCCGGCGGCATCCGTGCGACGGCGCCACCCCATGATTCTTTCGTCGTTTCGCGCACGCATCGTCATGCCGGCTTGCGCCCCTGAAGCTTGACGAGCACCGGATACGCGGTTGCGGGCGGCGGCACCTCGTCGACCCTGCCAAGCGCTTCGACCGCCGCGACGACGGCCGCATCGATCTTCGCGTCGCCGGTGGACTGCGCGACCGTCACCTTCGTGATCCGCCCCGACGCATCCATCCACAGGTTCAGGCTGCCCGCGAACCGCGCGCCGCCGGCCTCCTGCACGCCCTTGTCCTGCTCGATCGCGCGCTGCAGCACGTACACCATGTATTGCGCGTAGCTCGCGTTGCCGAACTTGCCGCCCCCGCCGCTGCCGAGCATGCCGGACCCGTCGCCCGCACCGATGCCGAAGTTGTCGGTGCCCGCCTGCGCATCGGCATTCATCGTCATCTGCTTCGGCTGGTTGTCCGACGGCTTCGGCGCCTCGGACGGCTTCGGCGCGATCGTCGGCCGGTCGACCGGCGTCTTGACCTCTTCCTTCACCTTCTCGGGCGGCGGCTTCTGTTTCGGCGGCGGCGGGGGTGGCGGCAACGGAATCACCGTCGTCACCTGCGGCGCGCTCACGCGCTTCACGCCGGCCGTGTCGCCCGCGAAATGCCAGATCAGCGCGGCCACGCCGGCGAGCACCAGCGCGATCGCGACGGGCTTCACGTAGCGGCCGGGGCCCTTGTCCGGCGGGCCGCCGTTGTAGGTCATTTCCATCGCGTCAGCCGCCCTGCTTCGCCTTGCCGGTCACGAGACCGACCTGCGACAGATCGAGGCGGCGCAACAGGTCGAGCACGTCCATCACCTTCTGGTACTGCACGCCCGCGTCGCCCTTCAACACGATCGGAAACTCCGGATTGGTCGCCTTCTCGGTGCGCAGCCGGCTTTCGAGCTCGTCCATCGTCACCGGGTACGCGTCGAGGAACACCTGCCCCGAATCGGCCACCGTGATCGCCTTCGTCTTCGGCTTCGCGAGACTCGCGGACGAGCTCGCCTTCGGCAGATCGACCTTGATGCCCTGCACCGAAGCAGTCGTCATGATGATGAAGATGATCAGCAGCACGTACGCGAGGTCGAGCATCGGCGTGATGTTGATGTCGTCGTACGGCTTGTCGTCGTCCTGAACCTGCATGGTGGTCTCCTGCGTGCGTCAGTCGGCCAGCACCGCGTGATCCGGCGCGCGGTGCGCTTCGGCGAGGCGCGTGACGAATTCGTCGACGAACACCTGCATGTTCGCGGTCACGTTCTTGTTGCGGATCAGCAAGTAGTTGTAGCCAAACAGCGCGGGGATCGCGACGAACAGGCCCGTGACCGTCGCGAGCAGCGCGGCGGCGATACCCGGCGCGATCGCGTTCACGTTCACGTCGCCGGCCGCCGCGATCGCCGCGAACGTGATCATCACGCCGACCACCGTGCCGAGCAGCCCGAGGAACGGGCCGCCCGAGATCGCGATCGTCAGCAGCACCATCGACTTCGACAGCTTCTGGTTCTCGCGCACGAGCGTTGCATCCATCGACGCGCGGATCGCCTCGATCGATTCGGACGTAATCACCGTGCGGCCGTTGCCGTCCACGCGGCTGTGGATTTCATGCACGCCGGCCTTGTACAGCCGGTACAGCGACGACTGGTACAGCCGGCGGCCGTCGGCGCTCGCTTCGTCGACATGTGCGAGGCCGACCAGATGACGCCCGGCCACTTCGCGGAAACGCTGCACGAAATACTGGTTGGCCTTGTCGACGGTGCCGACGTAGCGCGCCTTCGTCCACATCACGACCCACGACACGAGCGCCATGCCGAGCAGGATCGTGATCACGACCCACGCGTCGACGGTCACCGACTGCACGATCACGCCGAAGTAGCCGAAGCCGAAGCCCGACTGCTTCTCGTCGGCGCCATAGGCGACGAGCTTCGATTCCGAGCCCTGCGCGAGCGCGTCGACCGCGATCGCGGCCGGCGAGCGCGCGATCTTCGACAGACGCAGTTCGTCGAGCGCGCCCGAATACGCGGCGAACCCTGCGGGTGCGCCCGGTGCGTCCGCCGCGACCGTCGCCGCACCGTTCAGTGCCGGCAGCGTCGCCGCGACCTGCGCGGCCTGCTTGCCGTTCACGTAGACGGTGAGGTTCTTGCCGTCGGCCGTGACCGCGAGATACGTCCACTGGTTCGCGGCGACCGGCGCTGCGGCCGGCGTGCGCACCGGCGCCGGATTGCCTGCCGCACCCTGGACTTCCGCGAACGGCACGCCGTTGTCGAGGCCGATCAGCAGCGCGTTCGCGCCGTCGCGACGGCTGTAGAGCAACGTGTTCGGGGCAAGCGCCGACGGCTTCACCCATGCACTGAACGTGAAGCTGCCGCCCGCCGGTACGTTCAGCGACGCACTCGCCGGCAGCGTCAGCGACCCGTTGCCGTCGAACCGCGCGCCCTTGCCGACGATGCCATCCTCGACCGTCTGGAACGACGCGTTCTGCGCGTGGTTGCCATAGGCGGTCAGGTCCTTCGGCGGCGCACCCGCCGCGCCGTTGAAGTGGTAGACGAGCGTGTAGTCGGCATCGAACGTCTCGGCCGGCTTGCTGCCGTCCGGCGCCTTCTTGTTGCCGTAGTACATCCAGATCGACTCCGCGGCGCCGGCCGGCATCTTCGGGATGTCGACCCAGATCAGCGCGACGCCGAGCACCGGATCGTATTGCTCGATGTGGTAGTTCAGCGGCGTCTTGTCGTCGGCGGCGACGAAGCGGATGTCCGCGCCGTTGTCGGCCAGCCCGTCGAACTGGAAGTTGCCCGAGTGCAGGCGGATCAGCAGCGGCACGCGGCCGGCCGATTCCGCGAGGTTCGCGCCTTTCGCGCTCGCGTCGATCGTGATCGCCTTCCGGTACGACCAGTCGTTCTGCCACCATGCATTCGCGATGCCGGGCAGCACGCCGAGCATCACCGCCAACAGGAAAAACAAGACTCGCTTCACGATCCACTCCCCGAATGTGCGGGCGCCGCGCTCGTCGCATCGCCCCGGCACGATCAAAAAAAATCCGTCAGAAACCCAGCCTTACGTAGAAATCGAATCGCGGGCTGTACTGCCGCGTATAGACGCCCGCCTTCAACGGCCAGCCGGCCTCGAAATCCGCGCTCGCATACTTCATGATCTGCACGCGTGTGCCGACGCCGACACTCATCAGGTTGAAACGCGACGTCTGCTCCGGCAGCGGGCTCAGCAGCCACAGGTGCGCCGCGTCGAAGAACGCGTGGAAGCGCCATTCGTTCACGCGGCTGCCGACCGCCCCGCCGAGCCACTTCGCGAGCGACGGGCTACGCAGCTCGACCGATGCGATCACGCCGCTGTCGGCCGTGTCCTCGGCCTGCATGTAGCCGCGCACGCTGTTCATCCCGCCTGCGGCGAACTGCTCGCTCGACACGAGCGGCGAGTTCGAGATCTGCGCGTTCACGTGCGCGTTCGCCTGCATGTCGTTCGCGAAGCGTTGCGTGTGGTTGACGTCGAACTTGCCGTACACGAAATCGGGCGTCGCGTTGTAGCGCTTGTTGTCCCATGCGCCCCAGTCGCTGCCGACGCCGCGGAGGTTGGTCGTCACCGATGCGGCGAACGACGTCTGCGAATTCTTCAGGCTCAGTTGCCCGTTGTACGACAGCGTCACCGGCACGTACGTCAGCGGCGCCGTCGAGCTCGGCTGGCCCGGCATCGACACGTTTTCGTCGAAGTGCTTGCGGTCGATCTCGATGCTGACCGAGTGCGCGTAGGTTTCCGACGCCGGCAGCGAATAGATCGCGGTGAAGCCGTACGTGGTGCCCTTGCCGAGCACGTTGGTGCTCGCGACCGACGCGACGTTGCTGTCCGAATGCACGACCGTCGCGAGGAAGCTCCAGTGCGAATCCTTGATCGGCGCGAGATACGAGAACGCGTAGACGCGCGCATCGTTCGGATGCTGCGGCGCGAGCACGTAGGTGCCGGAAATCACGTGGCCGAGCTGCCAGAGATTCGAGTAGCTGAGGTTCGCGGTCGTGCGCAGCGTCGACGTGCCGGGGCTGTTGTCGTTGTTCAGTTCGAGCGAGCCATGCAGCGGGCTGTGATCGTCGACCTTCAGGTCGACGTCGACCGTCTGCGGCAGCGCGCCCGGCTTGAGGATCGGAATCACCTGCCGGTCCGCCGAGCGGTTCAGGTCGGTGAGCTGTTGCTGCGCCTGGTTGAAATCGGGCACCTGGCCTTCGGACAGCGCGGGCACTGCATCGCGGATGTTCTGCGGCGAGTTGTATTTCGCGCCGTCGACCCGCAAGCGGCCGACCTTCGCCTCGGTCACCTGCAGCAGGATCACGCCGTTCTTCACCTGCTGCTGCGGCAGCTCGACGACGACCGACTGGTAGCCGCGATCCTGGTACACCTTCTGCAACGCATCACGTGCCGCGTTCACGTCGGCGAGCGTGCGGCCCGGCCCTTCGAACGGATACACGGCCTTCTCGATCTCGAGCGTCGGCAACGTCGTGTTGCCGCGCACCACGAAGGCATTCACGTCGAACGACTGCGGCGCGGCCGGCGCCGCCTTCGCAGCCGGCGCGGCTTCCTGCGCATGAACGCCCGGCGCGAGGCCCAGCCCTCCGGCCAGCACGACACCGGCCAGGCATCGGCAGTTCAGCCGCCATCGTTCACGTGACTTGCGGTCTACTCTCGGCGGCATGCGCCATTCCCCTTTGTTGTTCCGGATCGCAACGAAGCACACCGCACCAGCCGTTCGCTCCGCTATCAAATGCCTGTTTCACTTTGATGACGGTTTGTTCGTCATCCTTATCATGATCTGCGCAATGCTTTTCCCGATTTCCGTATCCAGTGCGTTCGACGGCATCTACCGGAAAGGACGAAGCGAATCCGGAAAACCCGCAATCTCCAGCACGCATCGTCGCGACCGACTGCCCGCCGACGCATCGGCACTGATGCGTCGATCGACAACGACCATCGTGGGCGGCGCACGAGTCGCCGCTCTCACCTACCTAGACGGAACTGGGCGCGCATTGCCGCAAACTTTTTTAGCGGGCCGTCCAACCGGCCGTCCGACTGACCGTCCGACTCGACGCCGGAAGCAGGACACGGCCGCCAGCGTGCGGCCTGCAATGCGCGCGCAACGAGCGCCGCGTGAATCGCGCGGCGCGTTGCGCAGGAATGTGCGTGGCCCCCGTTTCGGGTACGTATCGTCTGCCGAGGCCGTCAAGGCTTCTGGGCACCGCGCGCGTGCGCGATCGCCGGCAAACGTGTTGCCGCCCCGAACGCGTCGCGCAGCGCGCGTCGCCCCTTGCGGACGGCACGACAATCCTCGGGTTTCAACCGGGAAGTTTTTGTGACATTCCGCTGAAGATATGCACGAGATGCGCGCGAGACCGTTTCCGCGCGCCGCACGCGCGATGCGGCACGACGGCAAACGTCCCGGCGACGAGAAATCCTGCGGGTTGCGGCCGTCCGCTTCGTCCTAGCTATTGGGTAAAGACATCAACGACCGGGTCGATCCATGTCATTCGCGACGATGCTCGTACGGTGGCTCGCCGAACGCCTGTCCGGCCATGCCGCGATCGCGCGCCGGCCGCCGCCCGCCGCCTTTGCCGCGGCGCGGCGCCCGTTGCGCTGGCGCGCCCCCTGGCTGGTCTGGCACCTGCTGTCGTGGGTCGCGCTCACGTTGCTCGCGCCGCCGATCTGGACGATCGGCACGCTGCTGCTGATCGACGCGTCGAGCGATCAGCCGCTGTTCTGGATGCTCGCGATGGCGATCGTGCCGGTCGCGAACGGAGCCGCGATCGTCGCCGCGAACCAGCGCCATCATCGCAGGCCGTTCACCCGACGCTCGACGGTCGCGCTCTACCTGTTCTTCGTCGCGATGGCCGTCGGGTGCGCGCTGTTCGTGCTGCTGCTGTGGTGCTCGCATGCGATCGCATCGCTGGTCGGCCCGCTGGCGCTGACGACCGGCGGCACGCATCCCGCGACGCTCGCGTTCTGGGTGACCGGACTCACCGCGATGTTCGGCGTCACGTCATCTGCGCATGCGAGCATCGCCCATGCGTGGCTGGTGTTCGAGGACTGACCACAGTCACATCGTCCTTGCAGGAGCAAGCGAATGCATCGATACGGCAAGTCGGGCAGAACGCGGCCGCCGCGCGAACGTGGCATCGCGATCGTCACGGTGCTGCTCGTCGTCGCACTGGCGGCGACACTCGCGGCAAGCGTGCTGTGGCGCCAGCAGGTTGCGACGCGCGACGTGGAGAACCAGCGGCTCGCGACGCAGACGATGTGGGTCGAGCGCGCGGCGGTCGAATGGGCGCGTGCGACGCTGCGCGCGCAGAGCGCAACGTCGAACGTCACGTTCGTCGGCCAGCCGTGGTCGTCGCCGGCCGCCGACGTGCAGCTTGCGGACCTGCTGCCGCCCGAAACCGCGGCGGTCAATGCGGAGCTGTCGCGCGCCTGGATCTCCGGCCATGTCGAGGATGCGCAGGCGCGCTTCAACCTGACGAACCTCGTGACGCGCATGGCGCCCGGCAAGCCGTGGCAGGCCAACGGCGAAGGCGTGCTCGCGTATCGGCGGCTGCTGAGCCAGCTGTCGCTCGATCCCGCGCTCGCGCAGCAGACGGCCGACTACATGCTGCGCTCGCTGCGCGACACCAACGGCCCCGACGGCTGGCCGCTGCAGCTCGTGTCGATCGACGATCTCGCACGCATTCCCGGCTACGACGCGCGTGCGATCGAGACGCTGGCGCCGTTCACGACGATCCTGCCGGACCTGACCACCGTCAATGCCAATACCGCGGCCGAACCCGTGCTCGTCGCCGCGATTCCGACGCTGTCGGCGAGCCAGGCCAAGCGGCTCGTCGACCGGCGCGGCACCGCGTATTTCGTCAGCACCGGCGACATCGCCGAGTACCTGCTGCCCGCGCGCGGCGGCAATCCGACGCTGCCGGACGGCTCGACCGTCGGCGTCAACAGCCTCTACTTCATCGTGCATTGCCGCGTGCATTCGGCGCGCATCAACGCACGTGTCGACACGCTGATCGCGCGCTACGGCAGCGGCAATTTCACGTGGACGTCGGTGATCTGGGTCCACCGGCTGACGAGTTGATCGCGGCGCCTGCGCGCCACTTCGTCATCGCCAGCTAGTTCAGCGACGATTCGCTCAACGCGACCGAGTGCATGCCCTGCGTCGCCGCGCAATCGAACGACAGCCGCGTGAGGCTCGTCTCGCGCACTTCGCCGAGCAGCCGGTTCCAGTCGTCGATCGACACGAGCAACGCGATCGGCCGGTTGTATTTGGTGACCATCACGAGCGCCTCGCCTGCGTGCCGCAGCGCCTTCGACGGATTGCTGCTGAAGTCGCGCGTCGCCATCGCGATCGTGCGCAGGCTGAACACGTTCGCGGCCGGATCGCCGCCGTCGTCATGCAGCAGGTGTTCGACCGTCGCCGCGCGCAGCAGTGCCTGCGACTTCGCCGACAACCGGTTGTCGCGGCGCCTGCGCCGCTCACTGCGCGGATCGACGTGCACGGCGAGCATCCGTACGATCTGGCCGAGCGTCGCCGCGGGCAACTGGTCGTAGCGTCGCCACCAGTCGGGCGGCAGCGCGATCATCATCCCCACATAGGTTGTGGCGACGCCTTCGGCGATATGCGACGGCACCCGTTCCGCGTCGCGTTCGTCCAGACCGAGCGCGCCGCTGACGACGCGCGTCATCACGCTGAACGCGTTGTAGGCGAGTGCCGCGATGCCGCTCGCAAGCTGCGACGCACGGGCGGGCACGCTGCCGAACAACGCGCCACCGAGTACCGGCTCGAGCGGAAACGGCAGCGCATCGCGCCAGCGCCGGCGCGCCAGCTGCATCACCTGGCCCGCGTCGAACTGTTCGGCGGGCAGGTTCGTCAGTACCGCGACCGCCGCGCCCCCGTTGCCGTCGGCACCGCGATCGCGCCATTCGATTCGCCTGAGCGTACCGGCCGCGTCGCCTTCGCCCGGGATACCGACAGCCTGCTCCCGAACGTAACCGCCATCGAGCGGACCGGCAGCGCGCCAGTCGCCGAGCGGGCGGCATGCCGTCGCACCACCGTCGTCGCGCAGCACGAATGCGCCGCCGCGGCGCGGCCAGCCCGACACGATCGCGTCGATATCGAAACGGCCATCGACGATCCACAACTCGCCGGGCCGCACCGTTTCCAGCAGCGCGCCGACGAACGCGCGTTCATGTACGCGGCCGCGCTCGACCGGCAGCAGGTCGACGATCATCGCAAGCTCCGGATCGTAGACCGGCAGCACGCGCGCACCGGTCAAACCCAGTGCCGCATCGCGCGCCGGATCGTCGCACGCGCGGCCGCAGTCGCAACCGGCACCGCCCGGCGCGCAACTGTCGCCTGTGCCGTCCAGCACGCGCAGCCGCATCCCGCCGAGCGTGCGCCCGCGTTCGTCGGCTCGCGTCGCCGCGACGGGCAACAGCAGATCGACACTGTCCCTGACGAGCGCACGGCCCCAGCCGGCCCGCCATCGACTCATGCCGTCGTGAAGCGCGGCCACCGCGGCACCGGATGCGGACAGCGCGTTCCCGGGCACGCCGTGCGGCATCTGCGATGACTGCATCCGCGTCTGCGTCTGCGCGGCAATCGCCGCGACCGCATCGACCGCCAGCGCGAACAGCGTCTCGCGGATCGACTCGTCGTCGGGTTCTTCGTCCGCGTCGACAGCCGTGTCGATCCAGTCGTCGTGCAGCGCGCACTGCAACACGAGCCGCGTCATGATCGTCATTGGGCTCTGTTCGACGAAGCGTTCCACAATCGTGCGCATCATCCGGTCACTCCACACTGTTCGGCCGGGCGCGCTCGCCCGACTGCATCGCGGCGCGCTCGCACTTGACGGGCCGCCCGCGACGCCGCAGCATCGTGGGCGTCCGGACCCGCGCGACGGCGCGCCGCCGCGGCGGTCCGCCCGCAATCGATGCACGAGGCACCGGCATGTACGTAGATCCCCGCGTGGCCCATGGCCGCGCCCGGTTCGACCTGAGCGGCTCGCCGCGGCTCGTCGCCGACGAGCGCCGCTGGGAAATCAGCGACGTGGTCACGCGCGGCCTCGACGATTTCACGGGCGTGCGCAACCGCCGCAACCTGATGCGGCTGCTCGAACGCCAGATCGCGCCGAAGCTCGCGCGCCTCGGGCTCGAGCCGTTCGTCGGCGCGCTCGGTCATGCAGAAGGGTTGTTCGTCAACTTCTCGACGATGAGCGCCGAGCATGGCCTGCGCGAATTCCAGCTTCAACTGACCGTGCCCGACCTCGTGCTGCGCAGCTTCGCGTCGAACGTGATCCGGCCGCATGCGGTCGCGCGCTGCATGCAGCGCAACGGCGTGATGTCGCTGGCGGAAATCGAGCATGAATCGCGCATCGCGTTCGTCGCGGCACGCGTGATGCGCTCGCTCGCCCTCGCGGAAGGCTGGCAGCAGATCGGCGTGCCGACCCCGCACGGGCTGTTCGTCGGCACGCTGACCGATGCGCGCGATGTCGCGATGAACACCTATTTCCGGCCCGGCGACAACGACCGTCCGTCGCGCTGGAGCGGCTTCTCGGCCCTCTTCTCGACGATGCCGGACTGGCGCCCGGAACAGGTCCGGCACGGCGGCGAACTGCTGCAATGGATGGTCAACCATATCGTGGCCCTGCAAGAATCCGCACCGTTCGTCGAACGCTTTCCCTTTCTGCGCGAGCCGCTGCGCGATGCCGGCGATCCGCTCGACGCCGCCTGGAACGGCGCTCGCGCCGGCCTGCAGCCCGGGGCGCCCTCCTGAATCCCGAGTCGTGAATCCGGGCTTCCGTGACGCGGCCGGCACGTACTCGGCCATGCCCGCCACCATGCGTGAGCGGTGATCCGGAAGCCCATACAGACCTCCGTTCCCCGGTCTCCGCTTTACCGCCCCTCTGTACAGCCCCCTCGCTCTCTCATATACAAGGTCGAAGCGGGCCCGCCTAACCCGCATACTTTCTTTCAGCGCACGTGTGCCACGGCGCAAATGCGCTTGCGCACCACACCGGTGCGCGCCCGAAGAACCGCCCCATCAATGCGTACGCGTCGGCCCGCCAGGCGCCTGACGGCCGACCGCCTCCAGCACGGCCCACATCCAGATCAGTTCGCGAACCGTGCGCGCATGCGCGTCGCTCTGCGCGCGCCAGCGCGCGAAGGCGTCGAGTTCCTGTTCCGTCGTGTCGCCGGCGCGCAACCACAGCAGCCAGCGCACGGCGCCCTCGCGGATCGCATCGGCGCGCGTAGTCGCGTCGCCGGGATCCGACTCCCGTTGCGATTCGTTCATGATCACGCCACCGCCCGAAGCTCCCTCGACACACCTCCCCCGCACCGCGCATCGCTGCACGGCCGGGGCGCTTGCCACCCACGCCTCGGGTCCGACGACGTCACACCGGGCCGCCATGACAGGCAGCCCGGCGTTTGCCGGCCCTCATTGATCAAGTCGTATCGGACGGCCGTAACCCGCAGCGCGCGGACAGCCGGAAGCGACGCGAACGCATCGCCAGCGGAAGGAAGAAGGAAAAGTAAAACGCGGGAAGCCGGTCAGCTCAGCAGCACGATGTTGCCGGGCAGGCGCGTGATGTGCGCACCATACAGGCGGCCGACCATGTCGATCACGTCGTCGACCCGCGTGATCGGGAACTGCGCCTGCATGCGGTTCTCGCCGAGCGACGCGCTGCGCAAGATGACCTTGCCGCGCCGGTAGCGGTTGATCTCGTCGACGACATCGGCGAGCGGCACGCCGTTGAACACCAGCATGCCGCGCCGCCATGCAGTGACCGCGCCTGGATCGATCCGCGACACGGGCTGCACGCCACGATCGTCGTAGACGACCTGATCGTCGGCCGTCAGCGTGCGCGCACCGCGCGGATGCTCGAGCGCGACCGTGCCGGACAGGCAGGTCACGCAGACCTGCGAACCCGTGCGCCGCACGTTGAAGCGCGCGACGGTGGCTTGCATACGGCCGCCGCCTGCCACCACGGTGACGGGCTGGATCGGTGTCGCGCGGTCGGCCGGTGGCGCAGCCGCGTCGATCTCCGCCTCGCCGGCGACGACTTCGACGCCGTGCGCGACGTCGCTCGCGGCCAGTACGTCCAGACGCGTCTGCGTATTCAGCTCCACCGTCACGCGCGACGACAGCGCGACGCTGCGTTGCTCGCCGGTACCCGTGTGGTAGTCGGCCGCGAGATCGCCGAGCGACGGCCACAACTGCATCGGCGGGCGCAACGCGAGCCACGACGCGCCGGCCGCCACCGCGAAGCCGATGAACGCGCGCCGCCCGGTGCGCATCGTGCGCTCGCGCTTGGCAACGTTTGCCCAGGCAGCGGCCGCGCGTTCCTCGTGGGCGAGTTCGGTCGCCGCCGTGCGCAGCGAGCTCCAGGTATCGCGCAGCAGGTCGGCGGCTTGCGGACGATCAGCGCACCAGCGCTCGAACGCATCGGCTTCGGCCTGGCTCGCGTCTCCCGAGCGCAGACGCAGCAGCCACGCACTCGCTTCGTCGAGTTCGTCGTGGGCAGGTTCGGCCTGGGCTTTCGTCATCGTCCTGATGCTCAAAATTTACGCGGGCCGCCTCGCGTGCCCGTGTACGGATCACCATCTTCCTGCATGCGCTGCAGGCAGTACTTCATTGCCGCACTCAGCTCGCTTTCCACGAGCCGCAGCGAAATGCCGAAATGCTCGGCGATCTCGCGGTTCAGCAGGCCGTCCACACGGGCGGCCAGCAGGATCGCGCGGCGCCGCGGCGGCAGGCCGCGCAGCACGTCCTTCAGTGTCTCGACCTTGCGGCGCGCCGCGACGATACGCTCGGGGTCGGCCAGTTCGTCGGGCATCTCGAGCAGCGTCTCGACATCGTCGTCGTGCAGATGGCGGCGTTCGCGGCGATGCTGGTCGATCGCGACATTGTTCGCCATCCCGAGTATATAGGCGTCCGCGTTCGTCACCTGCGTGGAAACGTTCGCGTTCTCGAGGCGCAGCCAGGTTTCGTGCAGTGCGTCGGCGGCGCCGTCCTTCGACCCGGTCACGCGCTCGAGGCGCCTGACGAGGTACGCGTAGCGCGTCGCCAGCAGCTTCCTGAGCCCGGTGCGGTTGCTGTCGGTCATCGCGGCCTAGCCCCGGACCGCCGGCTGCGGCGCCGGACAGCGGAAATGCACGCCGTTGCCGGCCGGCCGCAGCAGGATCGTGACCGGCTGCGGCAGGTCCGCAGGCGGCGCGTCGTCCAGCTTCAATGCGCGCAACGCACGCATCACCGCCGCGTCGCGGGCGGCTGAACCGCTCGATGCCACCATGTTGACCGCCACCACCGCCCCCCTGTTGTCGATGCGCACCTGCGCGACGAGTCGATAGCTGCCCGGCACCGCCCCCGGCTGCCCGCACAGCGCATCGATCAGATGCGCCTGCAGCATGCCCGCGAACGCACGCCGATCGCCGGAATCGCCGATCCCGTCGATCGGCAAGGCCGCATCCGCCGGCGGGTCGGCCGTCGCGGGCACCTGCTCGGCAGCCGGCTGCGCGACGATGATCGCTTCGTCCGGGCGCGAGAATTCCGCACGCAATCCCGTTCCGGCCAGCATTCGCTCGAGCGCGTCGCGCGGCGCGAATTCGCCCTGGACCGGCGCACTCGTGCGCCCGTCGAGCAGCGGCGCCGGCGCCAGCACGATCAGCTCGGTCAGCCGCGCGAAGTCCTGCAAGGTCTTTGCGAGCGGCTGCGCGGGCAGATCGAAATGCACCATGCTGCCCGGCTGGCGGCCGCTGGAACCGGTCTCCTGCGCTTGTACGCCGCGCATGCACAGCACGACGAACGCAAGCCACGCGACGAACGCCAGGACACCGGTCGGCGCCCGTGAACGAGTCATGAATCCCTGGACGGAAGTGGAGTTGCACGTTGCCGTGCGAAACGCGCACCCCCGTGAGCGGTTCCGCAGCAAACGAACGTCAGATTGTGAGCGGGCACTATGACAGTCAGGTGAACCGTGCAGCGATACGATTCAATACTTTCGCTGCGTTCATGCGGTTCGCAATCAACGGGCCGTTGGCGGCTGCAGCAACGCCGAAACCGTCGTCACACCAGGCTTGCCGTCCGCGCTCGCGTGCGCGCTCACGACCCGCACGTGGTGCGTGTCGCGCATCCGGTCGAGCCAGTCCATCCAGGCGGCGAACGAGATGCCCTTCGCGTCCACCTGGATGCCTTCGCCCAGCACCGCGACTTGCGCCTTCGCGATGCCCGACTGTGCGAGCGATGCGGCAAGCGCATCCCGCAGTGCGGCACCGGCCGGCGGCCGGATCGCGGCGGCTGCGCGCAGGCGTCGTGCTTCTGCGAGTTGCCCGCCAGCTTCGGCTACTTGTCGCTGCAATGCGGGCAGATTGGCCGCAATGCGTGCGCGCCCCGTGTACGCAGGTTCCCACATCACGTGGTAAACCAGCGCCGCGAACAACACGGCACCGCCCGCCGCCAGCAGCGTGCGCTCGCGCGGCGAACGGCCATCGAGCCACTGCGTCAGCGCGGCATGGGCCGCGCGGAGCCGAGCATCCACTTCGCATCCTCCTCGTTGGCCGTCACGCCCTGCGCCTGCAGGCGCTGGCGGAATCCGTCGCCGTCGACGGTCGTACCGGGACGGAAGGCGACCGCCAGCGAGCCGTCGCGATAGTCGAGCGTCGCGATCGCATCGGACGGGATCGGGCCCAGCGCACGCGACAACGACGCCGACAGCACCAGGTAATCGTCTGCATGCAACTCGCCGGCCGCCGCGCGCAGGCGTTCGAGCCCGGTTCGCATTTGCAGCGGCGGGTCGAGCAACACCTTCGTTTCGGGGAAGGCGGCTTTCACGCGGGCCGTCAGTTCCGTGTTCAACGCATCCTGGCGGTGGCGTAGCTGGAACCACTGCACGTTGATCGTCGCGATTGCGATGATCGCTGACGCGATCGCCAGGCCGGCAGGCACGCGCCAGCGCCGCCACCCGCCCGTGGCGGCGCGTGAAGCGCTCCGGGCGAATTCGAACTGGCACAGGTCGAACTTGCAGTCGAGCGCGTTGCTTGCGAGTGCGTCCCACCGTAGTGTTCGTGCGGCCAGCGGGAATGCGGACGGTCCGGCCATGCGTGCGCGGAGGTCCGATGCGGCTGTGGCGCCGCCTTCGACATCGTCGTGACCCTCGACAACCAGCGCGTGTACCCGCACGGAATCGTGTTTCGACAACTCGGCAATCGTCGTATCCAGCGCCGACGCATGCGTTTCAAATCCGAACCCCGATGATCCGCGCTTGATGGCCAATTCAAGTCGGAGCGGGTTGCCACGCGCATCGGTATCGGTATTGGCTTCGCTCGATGCGGGTCGACAAATGACCAGTACATCGGTTTCACAACGTTCGGCATCCACTTCGCTCAATGCGGGTGGATCGACGCTCAGCACATCGGCTTCGCTGTGCATGAGCACTGCCGCTTCGCCATCCTCGTCGCCGTTCGGTATTGGAAGTGTTCGCGATGTGGATGACCTTGCGAACTCGGGCAACACATCGTCCTGCTCGCCGCCATCCGCTGGCCCACCGTACACCATCGTCGTCATGCAGTGGATCAACGGTACCGCACGCACGCGCCGATGGCCGGCCTCGGTGAACCAGCGAATCACTTCGCCGAACCGCTCGCGATCGACGACCGCCACAGGTCGCGCCGCGTTGTCGGTTGCAGCCGGACCAACGGCGACATGGCTCTGCTGCGCATCGCCGATCAGATACTCCTCCACCGCATGCGGCAGCACGCGTCGCAGTTTCTCTCCCTTCACGGGCGGCAGGTTCACGTCGACGAGCAACGTATCGCGTGCGGCGAGCACGAGCACGGTCGACGCGGCCTTCGGCCACGCTTCACGATGCGCGCGCCCCGCCCGCACGCATTGCCCACGGCGGTCGAACAGCGCGTACGGCATCTCCGTGGCTTCCCTCCCCGCAGCATCGAACGCGCCGATCGACGGCAGCAACACGATCAGGCTCGACATCGCGCCTCCCGGACACTTCGCGCGCCACTCATGGCCGACGCACGACGAAGTTGCCGATGCCCGTACCGACAACCGCCATCCGCACATCGCCGGACCACAGCGTGATCGTCACCGGCACGTCGATGCTTTCGCTGCCGAGCACGATACGTGACGGCGTTTCACCACCGCCGGTGTAACGCACCGATACGCCCGTCACCTCCGTGCCCCAGCGACGCGCACGATACAGGTCGTCCGCCATCGGCGCCCACGCGCCGCTTTCCGTGCGCTGCATGAAGCGATAGCCGCCGCCCACCGCCTGCCACGCGATCGGCATCGAGCGCACCTGCGCTTCGTCGCCGGCCGATTCGAGCAGGTTCGCGAGCCGCTGCGCTTCCTCGGCCAGATCCGTGCGGCGATTGCGCGACGGCGCGAGCGTCACGACCGCGACCAGCAGCCCGACGATCACGAGCACGACGAGCATCTCCAGCAGCGTGAAGCCGGCCGCATCGCGTGCCGCGAGCGGACGCCGCTTCCTGATGCGCGCAAGCTTCATGCCGTCACTGCCACGAGCCGATGTCCGCATCATTGCCCTCGCCGCCCGGCTTGCCGTCCGCGCCATAACTGAACACGTCGATCGCGCCGTGCGCGCCCGGGTTCAGGTATTGATACGGGTTGCCCCACGGATCCTTCGGCAAGCGCTCCAGATAGCCGCCGTCCTTCCAGTTGTTCGGCACCGGATCGGTGGTCGGCTTCTGGATCAGCGCAGTGAGCCCCTGCTCTTGCGAAGGGTAGCGGCCGTTGTCGAGCCGATACAGGTTCAGCGACTGCATCATCGTGCCGATGTCCTGCTTCGCGGCGATGCGGCGCGCCTCGTCGGGACGGCTCATGATCTTCGGCACGATCAGCGCCGCAAGAATCCCGAGGATCGCGACCACCACCATGATTTCGATCAGCGTGAAGCCGCGTTGCATGCGGCGGCGCGCACCGTCATGCGGCCGGCCGGCATGCAACGTTCGGACTTCTTCGTGGCGCGTCATCATGCATTCACCCTTGTGTCAAAGAATGGAAACCGTTGCCTGTTCATCGAACCCATCGAACCACCTCGTCGCCATGAAACCGCTCGCCCTGCTGCGCACCGTTCCGTCCCGCATCGATCCGTTGCCGCTCGTCGCGACGCTTGCAGCCGGCGCGGCGCTCATCGCCGTTTCGATGTGGGCCGCGCGCGCACTGAACGCGTCCGATGCGCCGGCGCCTGCCCAGCCCGCGCCGCCCGCACCGTTCGACGTCACGGCCAGCGCCCAACTGTTCGGCGCAAAACCTGACGACAACCGCAACACGATCCAGTTGCTCGGCGTGCTCGCGTTCGACGCGCGCCGTGCGGCCGCGATCGTCAGCGTCAGCGTCGGCGGCGAAGCGGCGCGCGTCGTGCGGATCGGCTCGGTGATTGGCGAAGCCGCAAAACTTGCTGAAGTGCGCACCCGCTCGATCGTCGTCGACCGCAACGGCCTGCAACGCGAGATCGCGCTGCCCGCTGTGCAGAACGCCAACGCGTTCGTGCGCTGAGCCACAACGCATCACTGCACCATGTTGTTCAGCTCGATGATCGGCATCATCACCGCGAGCACGATCACGAGCACGACGCCACCCATCGCCAGGATCAGCAGCGGTTCGAGCAGGCTCGTCAGGAACATCGTGCGGCGCTCCAGTTCGCGCGATTCGCCTTCGGATGCGCGGTCGAGCATCGTCGTCACGTCGCCAGTCGCTTCGCCCGAGCGGATCAGGTGCACGAGCACCGGCGGGAATGTCTTCGTATGGGCCAGCGCGCGCGACAACGCCGAGCCTTCGCGCACGCGCACGATCGCATCGTCGACGTTCGCGCTCATCGCGCGGTTCGACAGCGTCTCGCCGGCCGCCTGCAACGCGCGCAGGATCGGCACGCCCGCTGCGGTCAGGATGCCGAGCGTGCTTGCAAAACGCACCGTGTTGTAGCCACGCACGAGCTTGCCGGCGAGCGGCGCGGTCAGCACCCAGTGGTCGAATTTCAGCCGTGGCCCGTCCTGTGACAGCACCTTGCGGATCGCAAAGACGATCGCGATCGTTGCAAGCAGCGACGCCCACCACCAGTGCCGCACGAAACCGGACAACGCCATCATCACGACCGTCAGCGTCGGCAACTGCTGCTTCGTGCTGGTGAACACGTTCGCCACCTGCGGCACCACGTAGCTCAGCAGGAACGTGACGATGCCGAACGCGATCAGCGTGACGATGCCCGGATACGTGAACGCGAGCAGGATCTTCTGCTTCAGCGCATTGCTCTGCTCGATGTAGTCAGCCAGACGCGACAGCACGATGCCGAGCTTGCCGGTGTGCTCGCCCGCTGCGACGAGCGCGCGGTAGATCTCCGGAAAGTCGCGCGGATGCTGGCCGAGCGCATTCGCGAACGAATGGCCGCCGACGACTTCCGCGCGGATCGACGCCATCAGCTCGCGCACGTATTCGCGCTCGGCCTGCTCGCTCAGCACCGACAGCGATTCGTCGAGCGGCAGACCCGCGACCAGCAGGCTCGCGAGCTGGCGCGTGATGATCGCCTGCTCGCGCTGCGACAGCTTGCGGCCGAACGACAGGCGTTGACGACGCTCGCCGTGCAGGCGTTGCGCGGCGAGTTCGACCACGAGCGGCGTGAGACCCTGCGTGCGCAGATGGCTGCGGCCTGCGCGCGCACTGTCGGCTTCGAGCACGCCTTTCA
The DNA here is from genome assembly GCF_017104865.1 of Burkholderia sp. Ac-20349. NCBI lineage: Bacteria > Pseudomonadati > Pseudomonadota > Betaproteobacteria > Burkholderiales > Burkholderiaceae > Burkholderia > Burkholderia sp. Ac-20349. The sequence continues at coordinate 96,855 of NZ_JAAGPM010000009.1, read as the reverse complement.
GCGTGCGGCCGGTGGGATCGATCGCTTCGTAACGGAATGCCGACATGTCAGTACCCTCGTGTCACGTGTGCGACTTGCTCGGCGACGTCGTGCAACGAGTCGGACGGAGTCGTCGGGGAAGACTACGGAGCGAACCGGCGCAGATTTGTGACGGATGTTGGGCTACCTTTTTTGGCTTTGGCGGGCGTTATTACTTTCGGCCGGCACTCTTATATTGGAGAGATGATTTAATTCATATCGATGGCATCAATTATTCAATCATTGACCACCCAGCAATTACGAATCAATATCCAAAAATTAACGAAATTGAATCAATTTCAGGAATATATAAATCGGATAGCCGATGCGCCTCTGGAAGAAATCTTCCGTAGCATCCGCCACGAAACTGACCTGATGTTGCGATAGCGCTGCCTTGCCCGCCAACACGCCCGCCGCACGACATGCCGTCACCGAACGTCATCGTCTTCCCAACATCCGGGACTCACGCGTCCCGCGAATCAGTCCCGATTGGCCGCCCGCCAATCCGAATACTCCATTGGCAATATCGCCAAAAATGTTCCGTACCATTCGTTATTAAAAATTCACACGCCGCATACGGATTTCCTCCTACATTTATCCGGCGGTCGACACGGTATTCAAACCGCAGCAGCAGGCTTCCCGTTTATCTTCGTCCAAGGAAATTTCTCATGAAATCCAGCAAGCGCAAGATCTGTCAAGTCCTCGCTCTCGTCGTTTCGGGCATGGGTGCATCGGTCGCGATGGCCGCAGGCCCGCTGATTCAAGGTGGTGGCTCGTCGCTCGTCGCGCCGACGATCGGCTCGGCCAGCAACCCCGCCAGCGAAATCGGCCTGTACACCACCAACAACGCCACGTTCACGTACTTCTCGGTCGGCTCGGGCGCCGGCCAGAACGCGTTCCTGAACAACCAGCCGACGTACTTCGGCGCGGGCGCCAACACCACCAGCGCGGTCTACTTCGCGAACAGCGATGCCGCGCTGACGGGCACGCAGGTCACGGCATACAACGCCAGCACGGTCGGTGCGAACAGCGGCCCGCTGATCCAGATCCCGTACATCGTGACGGCGATCACGGTGCCGGTCGTCAACGGTCCGGCCGTGACGAGCGCGAACACGCCGCAAACGACGCCGGGTCAAGCGCACAGCATCGCGCTGAACGACGACGACTTGTGCGGCATCTTCTCGGGCAAGCTGACGAACTGGAACCAGGTCACCAACCCGGAAGGCGGCCTTTACTCGGCGAACGCCCCGATCACGGTTGTCTATCGCTCGGACGGTAGCGGCACGACCGAACTGCTGACCCGTCACCTGGCTGCAGTCTGCACGACCAACAACACCGCGTCGGGCGTCACGTTCATCGATTCGCTGACGTTCGCGAACACGTCGGCATTCCCGTCGGGCGTGCCGGCGAACTTCAAGGCAGCGTCGGGCAGCGGCGGCGTTCGCGGTTTGCTCACGACGCTGTCGTCGGCCAGTACGGCTGCCGTCGCGTACCTGAGCCCGGACTACACGAACACGTACATCGCATCGCAAAGCGCGGTCGTGACGTCGTCGGGCGCGCTGCAGCTTCCGCTCGCCAGCCTCTACAACACGGTGGCCCGCGCGTACTACGCGCCGACGTATGCGAATGCGACGACGGCAGTCAGCACGGCCTCCGCGCCGTCGACCCGGGCCGCCGCAGCGGATCCGACGCAGTGGGTGCCGGTTTCCGGTGCGGCTTACGCTTCCCTGGCCAATCCGTCGTCCGGCTATCCGGTTTCGGGTACGAGCCAGATCATCCTGAGCCAGTGCTACGCCGATCCGACGGTTGCCTCGAACGTTCAGAGCTTCCTGAACAACCACTACACGAACGCCAGCTACGCATCGGTCGTGCATGGCAACGGCTTCGACACCGTCCCGTCAGGCTTCAAGACCGCGATCCTCGCCGACTTCCTGAGCAACAGCAGCACGTACGGGCTGGATATCAACGATGCGTCGACCTGTGCCTTCGTCGCGGGCCGGTAATCCGGATCATCCCTGATTCAACGCGTCCTGTTGAAACCGCCTCGAGTATTCGAGGCGGTTTTTTTTTGCACTGCCGACGTCACGTGCAGCGATGTACCGATAGATCCGTTGAGCGTCGGTCGATACATACACGTTGCGTCCGGCCACGTCTCCGAGAAATTCACATGAAATTCAGCAAACGCAAGATCTGCCACATCCTGGCACTTGTCATTTCTGGCGCAAGCACATCGCTCGCCATCGCGGCCGGCCCCGTCATTCAGGGTGGAGGATCGTCACTCGTCGCCCCCATGCTCGGCGCCAACTCGCCGGCTTCGGGTGAAATCGGCCTGTTCGGCACGTCCAGCGCGACGTTCACGTATTTCGCGGTCGGTTCGGGTGCCGGTCAGAACGCGTTCCTGAACAACCAGCCGACGTTCTTCGGTGCGGGTGTCTCGGGTACGGTCGCATTCGCGAACAGCGAGGCGGCACTCACGACGGCGCAAGTCACGGCGTACAACGCCGGCACGGTCGGTACGAATAGCGGCCCGCTGATCCAGATCCCGTACCTCGTTACTGCGATCACGGTGCCGGTCGTCAACGGTCCAGCCGTGACGAGCTCGGTCACGCCGCAAACGACGCCGGGTCAAGCGCACAGCATCGCGCTGAATGATGACGACCTATGCGGCATCTTCTCGGGCAAGCTGACGAACTGGAACCAGGTCACCGACCCGGAAGGCGGCCTTTACAGGGCGAACGCCCCGATCACGGTCGTCTATCGCTCGGACGGTAGCGGCACGACCGAACTGCTGACGCGCCATCTGGCTGCCGTTTGCACGAGGGCAAACACGAAAGCCGGTGTCACGTTCATCGATTCGCTGACGTTCACGAATATGTGGACATTCCCAACAGGCGTGCCATCAAACTTCGTCGCGGCTGCGGGCGACGGTGGCGTTCGCAATTTGCTCACGACGCTGTGGTCGGTCGGTACGGCCGCCGTCGCGTACCTGAGCCCGGCCTATACGAACACGTTCCTCGCATCGCAAAGCACGATCGTGACGCCATCGGGCGCGCTGCAGCTTCCGCTCGCCAGCCTCTATAACAGGATGAACAATCAGTACTACGCGCCGACGTATACAAATGCGACAACGGCAATCAGCGCGATCTCCGCGCCGTCGACCCTGCCCACCGCAGTGGACCCGACGAAGTGGGTGCCGGTCTCGGGTGCGGCTTACGCCACCCTGGCCAACCCGACGTCCGGCTATCCGGTTTCCGGCACGAGCCAGATCATCCTGAGCCAGTGTTACGCCGATCCGATGGTGGCATCGAACGTTCAAAGCTTCCTGAACAATCACTACACGAACGCCAGCTTCGCGTCGGTCGTGCGCGGCAACGGCTTCGACACCGTACCGTCAAGCTTCCAGGCCGCGATCTCCGCAAACTTCCTCAGCAATTCAAGCGGGAACAACCTGGACATCAACAACGCATCGAGCTGCGTTTTTTACAACGGCCGTTAGTCCGAAGCATCGCAGATTCGACGCTTCCGTTAAACCCGCCTCGAGCATTCGAGGCGGGGCATTCTCTACTCTTCCAGTCCCAACAATACTGGCACTGCCGTATCAGAAGCGGTTCAGCTTCCCAAGCTCGTCCTTGCTAAGCAGCGTCCGCTGAGTCGGCCCGGCCGCGCCGAACCCCAACAGCGACACCGAATTCGACGAGTCGTAACCAACCTGCTCCGACTTGCGCCGCTTCGACCCGCCATCCGGGCCGTTATCCCCGAAGCCCTCGACCTGCACGCTGATCGCCCAGCGTCGCGGGGCAACGCCCGAAGCATTGTTCTTCGCGATGTCCTGCGCGACCTGGCTCGCCGCCGACGCCGCCGAACTCGCGGCCGTCAGCGCGCCCGTATTCACCGCCTGAACGAGCGGGATACCGGTCGCCTTGCCGGTCACCTGGATGTTGTCCGCGTTCACGACACGCAACGCGGCGACGTTGAGGTTGCCCGCACGAATACCCGCATCGCCGGCATCGACGGTACCGCGCGGCGCGATCAGGTTGACCGTGCCTTTCGGTGCACCGGGAATGCTCTGCAGCGTCGCGATCCCCGCCCCTGTCACCTGCCCGCGCGAATCGACCGTGCAGTAGTGGTTAGCATCGCAGACATACTGCGGCGCCGGCGTGTCGGCCGACGTCTTCGCGCCCTTGCCCGCGTTGATGTCACCGTTCGAACTCCAGATGGTCATGTCGCCGCCCTGCTCGGTGAATATCCGGCTCTGTGCGAGCAGCACGCTCTGATCCGTGAAGATGTCGACATTACCCTTCTCGAGCGTCAGGATCCCCATCGTGCCGGGGCCCGCAACGACCTTCCCGTCACTGCCGACGATCTGCGGCGGCGCCGTCGTACTGCCGACGAGCGCCTGCCCGCCCGGCCCGAGGATCGTCACGTCGCCGCCTTGCTGCGTCTGAATCGTCGTGCTGCGGATATCGAGGTTGCCCGTGCTCGCGGGCTTGTTCGCCCCGTTTGAGCCACCACTCAGATTGTTCGCCGTATAGCCGAACGAAGCGGGGAACAGCGTGTTGATCGCCTGGTAGCCTCGCGAATACTGGCCGTTGTACCGGCTCGCCGGGTCGTTGAAGTCCGCACCGACCTGCGCCAGCACGTTGAACAACACCTTCTCCGCGAAGAACTGCTGGACGTACGACGGCAACGCCTGGAACTGCTTCCACGCGTCATCGGCCGTCAACCGGCCGACCTTCGCCAGCGCAGCGTCCTTGTCCACCTGCAATCCCGTATCGACGCCAAGCCCCGCGTCGTACTGCTCCATGAACGCGATCAATGCAGGCGTCGCACTCGGCACGCCGGCGACGGAGCTGCCCGGAGCGATATAGGTAGAAACGAATCCCGGCAGATCGACACCCGGCCCGACGCCGAACAGCACGTTGACGTTCGCGCTTTCGTGCGGCAAGTTCGGATTGTTCACGTTGCCGACTGCATCGATACCCGTGAACAGGTGCGCGATCCCGCCCGTGTTCGCCTTCCTGTTGTACAACTCGACCTGACTCGTCAGCGGGCCGATGTTGCGTCCCGCCTGCACATCGAACGAGCCCGGCCCTCCGAGCTCCAGTACCGGTACCGCGCCTGCGGCCGTCGAAATCGGCGTGTCGTAGATGTCCCGGCCGGCAACGATCCGCGTCACATCAGAACTGCGCAAATTCTGCCCCCAGAACGCCAGATTCATGATGTCCTGTCCAGCCTGCACGAGCGCCGGTTTGTCGATCGATAGCGTGACGAGATTCTGGTATAAACCGTCGCTCGCGCCGAGCGCGTCGACGGTGCCATTGACGATGCTTCCGTTCAGACTGTAAAGACGCGCGGGCTGCATGTCGTCGCCATGAAGCGCATTCAGCGCATGTGCCGCGAGCGTCGTATTCATCAGCGACGGGACATTTGGCATCGGTTGCGGATTTGTCGGAGAAGGCATCTGCGATGGATCTGCGTCCGACAAACCAAACGTGCTGGGCATATCTGCGTTGGTTCGCAGGACTGATACATTGGAAAGGTACACGGATTGGTCTGCAACCAGATTCAACTGGCCGACGGCCGACGGATAAAGCACGCCCCCTGAATCGATATGGATCCCGCCGCCGAATGCTGTCAGATTGACACTCGCGGGCAGAACGCCATTTGCGCCTGTCAGTAGCCCGCCTAGCGCGCCGAGCCGGACATCTCCGGTTGTGGACAGGACATTCACCGTGGAAGTCGGCGAGTAACCCTGACTGTCGGGATACTGTCCATAGTATTCCAGGAGGACGGCTTTAGTAGGTTGACCACCGGGCGGCGAAATCCGGCTTGCATAAGACGGATTCAATACTTCGCCGATTTCCACGCCTTGACGCGCCGTGACATCGAATATGCCATCCTGCGTTGCAAGCACGGTAGAAACGGCAATCGGACCCACCGCGGTTCGTGGAGAAAGCACGGCAATATCCGACCCGATGCGTCCGCCAGCCGATATCGTCCCCGTCCCCTTCGCGACGAAGTAGTCGCCGCTCAGAATATCGGCCCCCGCTCGTACCGTCAGGTTTCCGCCGCCGGCCGTAACCGGTTTGCCGTTTCCGTTCAGATACCACGTGGTTGGCAATGACACGGCGAAGTCCGAGATATTGCCGCCTGCGCTGATCGATACGTTGCCGCCGACGCTCATTACGCCTTGGTCGAATGCGCCGAAATCGATCGACGATCTCGTCAACGGGGCGACAATTCCGCCGCTCCTCGCGGTTGCCTCCGGGGTGATCTGCATCCACTGCCACCAATACTGGCTGATGTCGTTTCCGGCACCGCCGGTTACAGCTCCTGTCGCATCGGTCACGTTCTGGATGCCGTTGATATCGCCCTGCACACGAATCGATATGTCGCCGGCAGAATCGGGATTCACGGTCGGGGTAACCAGAATATCTTGCAGACCCGCGCTACCACTCATGACCTTGGAGCTAAGGCCCAACGCGGGCGAGCCCTGTGCCGGCGCACCCGCCGTATAGACGACACCCGGCGCAGTCGTATCCGCCAACGCAAAATCGTTGCCCGCTGCAATGTCGATCGATCCCGTGCCAGTACGAATCGTCGTCGGCTGAAGCAACGTCAACCCCTTCGAGTCGACGTAGGCCGTGTGCTGGTTCAGCGTCACGCTACCGGATGCAGCGCTGCCGGCATCGAATGCCGCGCCGGGTTGCACGGCAAGCGGATTGGCACTCGTCAGGTCGGCGCCGCCCACTACGCGGTACGACGAGCTTTGTCCTCCGAGGAGTGCGGCGAAACTGATGGGCAACGGGTTGTTGGCGGTTGCAACATTTGCCGGCACGTTACCCGGCAAGTTTCCAATATTGGAAATCCCCGTATCGGCAATAGACAATGGTGCGGTCGGAGCAAATACAAAACTGAATGCGTTATTTGGATGCACCAACACACTACCCGACGACTTCGTGGTCGATACCTTGCCAAAGTACGATGTTCCGTACAATGAAATGTAGGTACTGTAATCCGTCGGATTAGATGACATGACAGGAGGCGTGGGCGTGCCAAACTGCTTAAACACCACCACCCCGTTTCTGACCAACCCCGTCACGGTAGCCATCACGTATCCGGCCATCCACTGCGAATACGCTTCCGAATAACCCTGATACGACGCGCTTCCGGAAAGTATTGGCGCAGCGGTCGAGAGCGGAACACGGGGCATCACATGAAGCGCATAGTTCCCAAAAAATCCAGCGCCATTTACCCACAGATCGTAATACCCCCCCCACGCATTCGCATACCCCAGGTAATCCGAATAATAATCAGCCGTCTGCTTTACGAGCGGCGCACTCAGCGCCATATTTGGATCGTATAGCGAACTAGCCGGGTTGTTGCCGAATGAGGACAAGGAATGGGTCGAACCATCCGTCAATTGCACGGTAATCGACGCCGGATCGTAAAGCGATATCAGATTGTTGTACAACGCCAGCGCAGCGGCATACGTTCCCGTCGCGCCGGCATTCCCCGCCGCCCCCAGGATCGTCGCCACCTGGTTCTGGAAGAACCCGTCGGTAATGCTCGCTTCCGCATCGAAATTGTTGGTCGCCCGGAACGTCAGCATCGGCGCGACCGTCCCGTTATAACGATACGAAGGATCGATCGTCCCGCTGTTGTTCGGCAGTCCCGCGCCGAGATTCCAGTTCGACAGGACCGAGATGTTGCCGCCGTTGATCGCCGTGCCCGGATTGTCGAATTCGACACCGGGTGCCACGCGGAAATTCGCGATGTTCGCCGTCGAGCCCTGCAGCGTCGGCCCATTCGCTCCGAGCCCGCTCTGAATGAATCCCATCAGCGTGCCGGGCGTCATCGAGAGTGTGCCGTCGCTCGCCTTGACGATCTGTCCGCCGTAGTAGTTCTGATGATCGGCGTTCGCAGTCGTCGGAACGAAGTATGCGCCGCTCGCTCCCGGGAAGCCAATCGACGCCACACCGTTGTACAGCGAAGCCAGGTCTGACTGGCTCCCCGTCAGCGTTACCTGTGCACCGGTCGCGTTGTTCGTCAGCGTGCCGCCACCGTCGCCGCTCGCATTCGGCGCAAACGTGAAGGTTGGCGGATTGGTGCCTTGTGCTGTGAACGTACCGGCCAGCAAATGCCCTTTGCTGTCGTACCAGCCTGCCGGATCGACGATGCCGTCGAAGTGCTGCGCGCCCGACGTCGCATCGGTCGTGCTCCACGTCGCGTACGCCTCGAGCGTCGTCGCACGGGAACCGACGATGCCCTTGCCGTCGTTGAACGCATTCGGCAGCTGAACATCGACGCTGCCATCCGCGAGCAACGGCGCGCGGAAATTCACCGTGCCGCCCGACAACCCGCCGGCCGTCCCGCCCGATACGTCGATCAGCGCATTCGCACCGACACGGATCAGCCCGGAACGCGACGGATCGATGTTCTCGTAGCCATAGGTCGCGTTGTACGGGTTCGCCACTGTCGGATCGAACACCGCGCTCGTGCCGATGTTCACCTTGCCACCGCGCTGCGTCGGGTCGGAGCCGCGTGCGAGCAGCATGCCCTCCACATCGACGCCGCTGCGGCCGTACAGGTCGATCTGCCCGCCCGCCTTGCCCGACGCGTCGATCGTGCCCAGCACGTTCACGTTGCCGTTCGCCGTATCCGACGCATTGCCCGCGCCGCCGTCAGCCGTCAGCGACACCGAGCGCGCGGTCAACGCGTTACCGGCCGACAACGTCAGGTTGCCGGACTTCGTATGAACCGCAATCGACTGGTTCACGCCGCTCGATGCGAGCGTCTGCGCCAACGAATCGAGATCGGCCGCCCCGGCCGTGTCGAGCGACAGCGAGCCGCCCGCATAGCCGTTCGTCGCGCCGCCCTTGAGCGTGCCGTTGAGATTCACGACCTGCTTCGGCGCAGACAGTGTCAGGCTGCCCGCCGCGCCGCCGCCTTTCGCGCCCGAGAAATCGAGCGTTGCGCCCGACTGCACGTCGACCGTCCCTGCATCGGCGGTCAGGATGATCGAACCGGCCGGCGCGTACTGCGTCACGTCGAAGAATTGCTTTGACACACCTGCAGAGCTGACCGTCGAACCGCTGCCGATCGTCAGGTTGCCGGTGGTCGCCTCGAGGCTCACGTTGCCGGCCGGTGCCGCGATCGTCGCGCCGTTGTCGGCCAGCGTGCTGCCAACGAATTTCCACGCGCCGCCGACCGGCGTTGTCGTCAGCGCCGTGCCCGCTGCGCCGTTCAGCGTCAGGACACCGGACGTCTTCACGGTCGACGCGGAACTCGTATCGGCCAGATACACCGGGGCATTCAGCGTCACCGGCATTGCACCGAAATCGAACGTCCCCGTGCCTTGCCCCACGATGCCGCCGCTCGCGGTCATGTTCACCGACGAGAACCCGCTCAGCGTCTTCGTGCCTGCGCCGAAGTCGATCTCCTTCCCGTTGACCGTCAGCGTGCCACTGCCTGTCGTACCCGCACTGGTGGGTGCGCCCGTCTCGTTCGTGAATGCGATCTGCTGCCCGTTCAACGTGACGTGGCCGCCGTCGCTCGTGAACGTGCCGGCGCTCAGGTCGACACTCTTGCCGAACGTCGCGTTCACATCGCCGACGAAACCCATTGCACCATAGCTGCGCAGCGAAACGAGATCCGCGTTGGCAAGCTGCGCGAGCCCGGCTGGATCGATCACGAAGCCCGGCAGGTTCGCGGCGGCCGCACCGCTCGCATTCGTGAACGTGATCGCCGAGCCGTCTGCGGTAATCGCTTTGCCCGACAGCACCGCGCTCGGATCGACCTTCAGGTTGCCCGACGAATCGAGCATCAGCGCCTGGCCGCCCGACAGCGTCGCGCCTGCTCCGACCGTCAGCAGCCCCGTGCCGGTGCCGCCCGTGCGCGTAAGCGGCGCCATCGCGCCGTTCGATACGCGCAGCAGCGCGCCGTCGCCTGCGATCGTGATCGGCTGGTCCTTCGCGGCCGGGTAGTCGCCGGCGGCCACGATCGACGCCCCCGCGTCGACACGCAAGCCATTCGCCGCGCTCGAATCCGTGCCGCTCGCGTCGGTCTTCGTCACGAGCAGGATCTCGGGGCCCTTCAACGACGAGCCGGCATCGTTCGACACCACCACGCTGTTCGCGATCGGCGTGATCGTCACGCCCTTCGTCGTCGCGGCGCGCGTGCCGCCGATCAGCAGGCTGCCGGCGTTCAGCGAATCGAGCGCATCGCCGCCGATCTGCAGATAGCCAGGCAGCGCCGCGCTGCCGTTGCCGGTGATCTGGATGTCCTGAGACGCGACGTCGACCTCGGCCGGCGCGCCGCCCACACCTGCCGCCGCGTTCAGCGTCGCACCGAGCGTGAGCGCCTTCGTTGCAGCCAGCACGAGCTGGCCGCCGTCCACCGGCAGCGGCGGCGTCACGTTGCCCTGCTTCACGGCCTGCGTCGTGAAGAAGTCGTTCGCCCCCTTCAGCATGTATTGCGAGTACTGCTGCCACGTCGCACCCGACTGCACGTTGAAGAGCGTCGGCGTCGCGCTGCGGCCGCCCGTCACCGCATCGGCAAAATACCCGGCCGCCACGACGGTGCCGTCGGGCAGCACCTGCGACGCGCCCGGCACGACGTTGCCGGTCGTCGCCGATACCGTCACGCGATAGGCGCCCGGCAGCGTCGCGTACTTGCCGGGCAGCAGCGTGTAATAGCCAGGTGCGAGGCCCGGCACGCCGGACAGGTACACGGCCTTGCCGATCGCGTCGTTCATCCCGGCCTGGCCGACACCCAGCGTCACGGTCTTGGTCGTCGGCGTCCCATTGCTGGCGACATCAGGCTGCAGGATCTGTGCGAACAGCGGATCGTAGGCGGCAACCGGCGCTTGCGTGCCCGGCACGATCGCGTAGACGTTCCCGGCGCCCGCGTTGACCGGCACGGCCGTTGCACCCTTGCCGTTCGCATAGCTCACGTTGTATTGCGACAGCACGTCGCGCGTGCCGCCCGTGCCCGGCACCCATTCGGCGGCCTGCAGGTCACCGCCGCCGGACAGGTCGATCGTCGCGCCCTTGTCGAGTGCGACGCTAGTGCCGTTCACGCCGATGTACTTGGCCGGCGGCGCACTCAGGTCAGGCGCCGTCGTGCCCGCGAGCGGGTTGAACTGCCATTCGACGCCATCGACCGTCGTGCCGTAAGGAATGATCGATCTGCCGTTCGAAACCGACGTCACGCTGCCGTTCGCGAACGTCACCGAATCGGTCGCGACCAGCGGCAGGTTGCCGAACTGCTTCTGCGTCGCACTGTTCGTCGGGTCGCCGACGCCGAATACGAGCGAGCCGGACGGCGCGCGCACGGCACCGCCCTGCACGATGTTCGTCGCGTCGACGAGCAGCGTGCCGCCCGCCGACAGCGGCGTGCCGGACGCACCAGTCGTGCCGAACGTAACGGTGGTCGGCGCGGGTTTGCCGGTGGTCGAATCGACCGGGCCGACCGCATCGACGATGAACGTGCTGCCGGTCGCCGGATAAACGTCCGCCGCGTTGAACGTCACGTTGCCCGGCGTGTACAGTACGCCGGGAACCAGCCCGGCGGGGCCGCTCTGCGCCACGCTGGTCGAACCGAGTCGGATATCGCCACTGCTTGCGAGGGTCGCCTGACCGATATTGTTGAGCTGGATCTGATTGCCCAGGTCGAGGAACGACGCGTTCACGTTCAGCGTCGCGTCGGAAAGCGTCGCAACCGGTGCAAACGCGGGAGACGACGAAGTCTGTACCGGGCCGGCCAGCGCGACATAAGGCGCGGCAATGGTCACCGTCGTGCCGAGCGGATGAGCCGGCGGTTGGGCGAGCAGGTTCACGAGCACCGAATCGCCGCCTGCCGGCAGGGCCGGTGTCGACAGCAGGGTCGAGAGCTGGTCCATCCCGATTGCCGCGATTCGTCCGGTATTCAGCGTCACCGATTCAGGCAACGTCAGGTTGACGTCACCGGCAAACACAACCGGCGGCACCGGAATCCGAAACGCGGACGGCGTGCTGTCGCCCAGCACCAGGTTCGCGATACCCGAATCGTTCAGGCGGTCGGCCGCGAACTGGATCACGCCCGTCGGCTGACCGATCGGCTGACCGGTGGTCGGATCGATCGCGGTCGAGAAATCCTGGCCGGCGGCAAGCCCAGCGGGAACGAGCGTCCCGCTTTGCCGCACGACGAGCGCCGTCGCGCCAGCCGAGGTGTTGTTCTGGTGCGGCAGGATCGTCAGCGTGCCGCCGCGCGCCTGTGAGGCACCACCGTAGCCGGCCAGCGTCCCGTCCGCAAACAGTCCATAGGCGGCCGACAACGTGATCGACCCGGCATCGCTCCATACCGGCTGGGCTGCATACGTACCGTTCGCCTGCAACCGGTCGAAGCTCGCCGATGCGCCCGATACGTCGATCTTCGAACCGGCTTGCGCGACTACGTAGCCCGAATCGCTCGACAGCGCCACCGAACCGCCCGGCAGAACCTTCCCCGCCTTCGGCAAGACCGTCGTTCCTCCCATCTTCACAGGCGCCGCAAGCGGATTGGCGAGGGCGACGCCAGAAACATCGAGTGTCGCATCGGAGCCGAGCCAGACGGACCGGCTGTTGCTCGGCGTGAAGACATTGAATTGCCCCTGCTGAACGTTCTGGGTTCCGGTATCGGCACTCAGCAAGATCGACCCGCCCGGCGCGACCACCGAACCGAGCACCGTGACCTGCGTGGGCGATGCGAGAACGACGCTCGCACCGGCATCGGCGTTGATCGATGCGCCGGACGACAGCGTGACCGCGCCAGCCACACCCGGATACGACGGCGGCGGGCTGTCTGGCGCGCCTTGCCACACCACGTAATTCCCCCCCGTCAACACGAGGTTCGTCGGCTGCCGGTGATACGTGTCGAGTTGACCGATTGTCGTCAGGCCGCCGGCCGACAGATTCGTGCCCGAGTTTGTCCGCTGGAGCGCCAGTGCATCCGGAATGCGGTTCAACTGAGTCAGTGCGACTTCCGCGCCGGGTGCGATGGTCGAATCGTAGTACGCGTTCAGCACGTACTTGCCGAAGCCCTGTTGCGCGAAGAAGTTCTCGGGCAGATATACGTCCCATGGCGACGCTGCCGTCCGGTCACCACCGATCCGGAAGCCGAGCGCCTCCAGCGTCAACGTGCCTCCTCCCGAAAAGCCTTCGCTCAGGATCGTGCCGCCCATCGCGATCGTGCCCGCGGTCGGTTGCGTCGAGGGCAGGGGCGAACCGCTGTCGCGCGTATGACCGAACTGCTGCGTCGCCTGCGATGCGGCGTAGGTCTGCAATGCAACGTTGCCCCCGCGCCCGGCCGGCACGCCGTTCTGCATCAGCAGCTGGCCGTTCGCGAGCATTTCGCCGCCGCTCGATACGTCGAGCACACTTCCCGGTCGCAACAGAATCGACCCCGTCGTATCCACGTTGCTGCCGTTCACGACGACCGATCCCTGCTGCGTCGCCGACAGCGAAATGCTGCCGCCGTTGATGAACTGGCTGTTGCCGGGAGTCGTGCCCGGGGCAGCCAGCACATCGTTGTTCACCCACTGTCCGGCCGCACTGAGCACACCCTGCGGCCCGACAACCACATTGCCGCCGCTCGTGATCGAAATCGATCCGGACGGCGCGGACAGCCGTCCCGCGACATTCACGGCCGCACCAACCGCCGTGCTGCTGAGCGAAATTGATCCACCCGGCTGCAGGTTCAATTGCGTGCCCTGTGCGACCACGATGCCCTTGCCGGCGTCCTTGTCCTCGGTCACGTTCAGGTTCGCGAAACCGCCGTTGTTCAGCTTCGCAACGGGCACGACCTGCGTCGTCAGCAGGTTGTTCGGATCATTGACGGCCATCGACTGGGACGCGGTCTTGTCGATCGGCGTATCGATCGAGAAGCCCGGCATCAGCACGCCGAGTTGCGGTGCATTGTCCTGCAGGATCGCGGTGCCCGAGATACCGTTGATCGTGACCGTCGTGTTGGCCACGGTGTTCCACGTCATCCCTGCCAGCGCGCCGCCGGCCAGCTTCGGATCGGCACCGAGGTTGAACGTGCCGCCGGACGGCAGGCTGTTGCCCTGCATCTGCTTCGCGCCGCCGAACGACTGCGCGCTGATGTCGCCGTCGAGCACCAGCGCCTGCGACGCGAACAGGTCGAGCGTGCCCGCATTGCCGCCGACGATGTAGTCGGACTGGTAGGTGCCGCTCGTCAGCAGCGGGTTGTACCAGGATTTCGTCACGCCCCAGCGCGGATGGCTCTCGATGAACTGCCCGGCGATGCCGACATAGTTGTCGTAAGGGCTCGCCTGCCCGATCGGCACGATCGCGCCGTTGGCATCGACGAGCCGCGTCGTGTTGACCATCCCGCCGTTGTAATGCACATACCCGCCGTTCAGGTTCATCGACGAACCTGCCGCGGTCATCACCTCGTTGCCGGACAGCGTGATCGTGCCGCCATTGGTCAGCAACTGGTCGACGGTACGCGGAATCAGGTTCACGTAACCCGACAGGTTCAGGATCGGGCTGCCGACCCACTGCACGCCGTCGCTGCGCGTGCCCGTCAGCGTGCTGTCGACGACGACGCCTTTCAGCCCGAACAGGAAGCTGTTGCGCAGCAGCGGTGAATCGGCGAGTTCGTTCTGGCCGATCCGGTCGACCGTCACGAGCGTCTGCGCGATCGGCACCTGCACGTCCGCCAGCCCCGACACGTCGATCGTCGCGCCGTCGTCCACATAGATCCGGCCGGGCACCGCCGTCTGGCCCGGCACCTTGTTCACCACGATCGACGGCGCATAGGCCGTCACCGATACGTTCGAGCCCGGTGCCTCGATCAGTGAGCCGCCCTGGAACCAGACGGAACCGGCCGTCATCGTGATGCCGCCCGGCGTGAAGGTCGTACCCGGCGTGGACGTCGCGGTCTGGCCGTTGTTGTCGGGCAGTACCGTCGTGACCGAACCGGGTCCGAAGCTCAGCAGGCCGGCACGGTTTGTATTGTCGGCTCCGCTCAGGACCTGATTCGGATACGGCGTACCCAGCGGAGTGTTCGACGCATACTCGTCCGCCGTCGAGAGCGTGATCGTGCCTGGCGTATTCACGCTCGTCGTCACGCCCACTACACCGTTCTGCGCGACGCGGCTGCCGAGCAGATTCACGTTGCCACGTGCAGCTTGCACGATGCCCGTGTTCGTCAGTGTGCCGGCCGGCGTTATATCGATCGACTTCCCCGTGGCCGGATCGACCGTCACGATCTGCCCGCTCAGCGCCGGCAGCAGGACTTGCGGATTGCCCGACGCTCCGGCTCCGTTGGGCCGCAGACTCACCCCCACCCCCGCCGCGAGCACGACCTGCCCCGACGTCGCCGAGATACTGCCCGCGTTCGTGACATTCGGCGCGGCAACGAGCACGAAACCGCCATCGCTCGCCGTACCGTTGGTATGCGTCGTGATCGACGCGCCTTGCTCGACGGTCACGTCACCCGGCGCCTGGTACGTGCCGATCAACGTCACCTGATTACCCAGCCCCAGTACCTCGTTCAGCGTGCCCCCCGACCCGGCCACCCCGCTCGAACTCCCCGACTCCGGATAAGCCAGCCCGCCCGTCGTCCCCGCAGGCAAGCTCAAAAACTGCTGATTGCTCGCCACAATGCCCGCAGGCGTCGGCACGAGCTGGTTTTTCATATCGAGCAGGTTCAGCGATGAAGCCACGAGCGAATGCACGTTGACCTGCGACCCTGCACCAAACAACACCCCATTCCGGTTGATCACATACACCGCGCCCTGCGCGGTGATGTTCCCGAGAATCTGGCTCGGCTTGCCGCTCGGATCGTTGACCCGGTTCAGCACGGCCCAGTTGTTCGCGCCGTTCGTCTGCGTGCCGGCCGACTGGTCGAAGTTCAGCGTCGTCTGCCGGCCGACGTTCATCGTCTCCCAGGTCAGCACCGCGTTCTGCCCGGTCTGCTTGACGTCGACGTTCACGTGTCCGCTGCCGTCGACGTTCTGCGTCGGCGCATTCGCGTTGAACCACAGCACCGGATTGTTCGTATCGCTCGACGCACCGGCCGCCACCTGCAGCCCGCCCGGCGTCAGCCCGTTCGGCACGGTCGAAGGCAGCTTCGCCGCCGCCGCGGCCGCATTCTGCTGCGCAGCAATCTGTGCGGCGATCGCATGCGCGGCATACCCGAGGTTGCGAATCGACGGCTGGCTCGCCTGCAGCGCCTGCTGCGCCGACACGCCCAGATTCGGCATGCCCGGCGCGCCACCGGCGCCGCCCGCGCCGCCGCCCGATGCACGCGCGGCCGCCGCTCCGAGGTTCATGATGCCGGCCGCGTGCACGTGCGCGGACGCGCCCGCCAGCAGCATCAAGGCCACGGCCCGGACCAGCGGCCGCAGTTCCGATTTCAGGACCGGGCGCGAGCCCGTCGCGTCAGGTTGTCGTGCCGTGCGTGCGCGTGCTGCCATTCTTCACCCCGAATCCTATGAAATTGCGCTTGACGACGGTCGCGCCGAAAGCGGCACCGATCCGATTTCGCGCTGGGTCGTTGCAACCGGGTTCGAACCCGGCCACTGGAATCCCAAGAACATACGAAGGCCCGATGGCAGCGGCGTGGCGGGTGTTACGGACCATTCGGGCCGCATGCGAAAGGTCCGTAGCTTTTGTCACAGTCGGCCAGTCACGCGGTTGCGCGGTGCGTGCGGATGCGGGCCGCGAGGGCCTCCGTCACACGCCCAACCAGCGCCGGCCAGTCGCCGGGCAGCCCCTGCCGGAACAGTGTCGCGCTCGGGTACCACGGGCTGTCGTCGCGTTCGAGCAGCCAGCGCCAATCCGGTACGCGCGGCAGCATCACCCATACGGGGCGCCCGAGCGCGCCGGCCAGGTGCACGACCGACGTATCGACTGCGATCACCAGATCCAGCGTGTCGACGAGCGCGGCCGTTTCCGCGAAATCCTTCAGCTCGGCCTCGAACGACAGCACGCCGCTTGTCGCAAATGCGTCGGCGTCGCGCGGGCGTACGCCTACCTGCAGACTGACGAACGTCGCATCGAGCGCGACGAGCGGCGCGAGCGCGGCGAACGTCATCGACCGGTTTTCGTCGTTCGCATGCTCCGGATTGCCCGACCACGTGAGCCCTACGCGCAATCGTTGCGGCCAGGCGACCGTGTCGAGTCGTTCGATCCATGCGGCGCGCCGTTGCGGGTCGGCATGCAGGTACGGCACGTCGGACGGCACCGTATCGAGCGTCGTCCGGAACGCGAACGGCAGGCTCATCATCGGGCAATGGAAATCGAACGTCGGTGCCGGCTGCCCGTCGGCGACGACGCGGCTCACGCCGCGCAGCGTGCCCAGCAGTTCGGCCAGTGGCGCCGGCGCGTCGATCAGCACGGTCGCGCCGCGCGCGTGCGCGAGACTCGCGTAGCGGCAGAACTGCAGCGTGTCGCCGAAGCCTTGCTCCGCATGCAGCAGCAGCGTGCGGCCCGCGAGCGGGTCGTCGCCCGTCCATTGCGGACGGTCCGCATGACGCCGATGCAGCGTCACGTCGGCAGCATCCCAGCGCGCTTCGTGCTGCCGCCAGCCGGCGTCGAAGTCGCCCAGCACCAGGCGGCAGAACGCCTCGGACCGGCGCGCGACGCCGTGATTCGGGTCGCGCCCGCACGCCAGCGCGAAATCGACCAGCGCGGCTTCATGGTCGCCGAGTTGCTGCCGTGCCACCGCGCGCGTATAGATCTCCTGCGCCGTGCGGCCCGGCGCGCCGGCGGCGGCCGCATAACTCGCGAGCGCGTCGTCATAGCGGCCGAGCAGTTGCAGCGCGATCGCGCGATTGCACAGCACTTCCGCGTGCGGACCGCGTGCTTCGAGCGCACGATCGTAATGCGCGAGCGCTTCGTCGAACGCACCGTACGCCCGCAGCGCGCCGGCCCGGTTGCGCAGCGCATCGAAATCCGCCGGCGCTCGCGCGAGGGCTTCGCCGTATGCGTGCGCGGCTTCCTCGTGTCGCCTCAGCCCGAGCAGCGCGTTGCCGCGGCCGACCCACGCGCCGACGTTGTCGCGGTCGCGCGCCAGCAGCCGGTCGCTGCGCTTGAGCAACTCGTCGCGCAAATGCAGCAGGTCGAGCGCGACACAACTCACGAACAGCAGTTGCATGTCGTCCGGCATCCGCGCGAGCGCTTCGTCCAGACACGCCAGCGCTTCGGCCGGACGCCCCAGCTCGATCAGCACATAGCCGCACGCGTAGACGAGATCAGGTATCTTGCCGCGCACCACCATCGCGAGCTGAAAGCAATGCAGCGCCTCTTCGCCGCGACCGAGCGCACGCAAGGCATGGCCGCGTTCAGCGAGCGCGGCCGGGTCGTCCGGATCGATGCGCAGCGCGCGCTCGATGCTGATCAATGCATCGGCGGGCCGGCCGATCGCGCGCAATGCCTCGCCGCGCCGGACCCACGACACCGCGCGTCCCGGCTCGCGCGTCAGCGCAAGATCGTAGGCGCCAACTGCTTCACCATGCCGGCCGAGCGCATGCAGCGCGTCGCCGCGCGCCGCGTACGCCGGCGCATGGCCGGGATCGCGCGCGAGCGCCTGCGCGGCGGCGTCGAGCGCTTCACGATGACGGCCCGCGCCGGTCAACGCTGCGGCATGATTCGCGAAGTTCCACGGCTGGTTCAGTCCAAGCTGCATCGAACGCGCAATCAGCGGCTCCGCACGCGCGGGCTCACCGCGCAGAAGATGCGCGCACCCGAGCAGATGCAACGCCTCGACGTGGTCGGGCATCATCGCCAGCACGCCCTCGTAGAGCCGCCCCGCCCCGGCGAAGTCGTGTTGCTCGAGTTTCAGGCGCGCGTTGCGCAGCGCGTCGTCGACCGCGGCCCGCAGCGGCACGGCACCCGCGCCGAACGCCGGTGCCTGCGCCATGCTCATCGCGACGCTCCCGTCACCAGCGCCGGCAACGCCTCGCGGATTCGCTCGACGACCGGCGCCCACTGCCCGCCTTCCGGCTGCCGGAACAGTCGCGCGCCGGGATACCACGGGCTGTCGTCGCGATCGAGCAGCCAGCGGAAATCGGGCGTATGCGGCAACATCACCGCGAGCGGCCGGCCGAGCGCGCCGGCCAGGTGCGCGACCGACGTATCGACGCTGATCACCGCATCCATTGCCTCGGTCAACGCGGCCGTTTCCGCGAAATCCGTCAGCGCGTCGCCGACGAAGCGGATCGGGCTCGCATCGAGCGTCGGACGGTCTTCGTCGCGGACCACCTTCTGCAGGCTGATCCATTCGTAGCGGTCGTCGAGCAGCGGCAACAGGTCGGCGAGCGTGATCGAGCGATTGCGGTCGTTCAGGTGCAGCGGATTGCCTGACCAGACGAGACCGATGCGCGGCCGGTCACTCGCGCCCAGACGCGCGCGCCAGTGCTCGACCCGCACCGGATCGGCGCGCAGATACGGCACATGCGCGGGGATCGACGACAGGTCGGTGCGGAATTCGAGTGGCAGACTCAGCAAAGGGCAATGCAGGTCGAACGGCGGCAGCGGGTCGCCGCGCGCGACGAGCACGTCGACACCGTCAAGCGTGGCGAACAGCGCCTTCAGCTCGACGGGCGCCTCGACCACGACGCGCGCGCCGAGCGCCTTCACAAGCGGCACGTAGCGGCAGAACTGCAGCGTGTCGCCGAGCCCCTGCTCCGGATACAGCAGGATCGTCTGCCCGTCGAGCGGCATCCCGTGCGTCCAGCGCGGCTGCGCGAAGTCGCGCCGGCTGCCGTCGAGCTGGCTGTCGCGCCAGCGCCATTCGTATTCGGCCCAGCCGGCCTCGAAATCGCCGATCGACAGGCACAGGAACGCGCGCATGCAGTGCGCGTGCGCATAGTCCGGATCGATGTCGATCGCTTCCGCATACGCGCGCAGCGCATCCTCGTGCCGCCGCAGCGCGCGCAACGCGCTACCGCGATGGAAGTGCGCGAGCTTGTCGCGCGGCGTCGCGGCGATCACGCGGGCGAGATCGTCGAGCGCGTCGTCGTAGCGATGCGTTTCGAGCCGGACGCGTGCACGCGTGAACGACGCGGGCGCATAGTGCGGATCGATCGCCAGCGCGCGGTCGCACATGGTGTGCGCATCGTCGTGACGAGCCACCTGCATCAGCGCGCTCGCGTAGTTGCACAGCACGCCCGTGCTGCCCGGCTCGACCTCGAGTGCTCGCGCATAGCTGTCGACCGCCTCCGCGACGCGGCCCAGGTGGCTCGCCGCATTGCCGCGATTGGCGAGCGAGCGCGCATGGCGCGGGTCGATCGCGAGCGCGCGGTCGCAACGCATCAGCGCCTCGTCGTGCCGGCCGAGCTGTTCGAGCGCGATCGAGCTGTTGAAGATCGCATCGACGAACGTCGGGCTCGCCGCAATCGCCGCATTGAAATCCGCCAGCGCGTGCTCGGGGTCATGCAGGTCGAGATACGCGACGCCACGCAGAAATAGCGCGTCGGCGCTGCCTGGCCGCAGTGCCAGCGCGTGACCATAGCTGTCCGCAGCGTCGCGGAAGCGGCCAAGTTCACGCAATGCGAGCCCGCGTGCGCGCATCGCATCGAACGTCCGCCCCGCAAGCGCGATCGCGCGATCGCAATCGGCGAGCGCGCCGTCGAAGCGGCCGAGCGCGCGCAGCATGTCGCTGCGTTTCACGTAGCCGTCGGCGAAACCGGGCGTCAGTTCGAGCAGGCGATCGTAGACCGCGCACGCTTCGTCGTACCGCGCGAGTTGCGCGAGCAGCCCGGCTCGCTGAAACAGCACGCGCTGATGCACGGGATTGATCGCGAGCGCCTCGTCGAGCCGCGCCAGCGCATCGTGCTCGCGTCCGAGACCGGCCAGCACGGCCGAGTAGTTCGCGAGCGCAAGCGGCACCGGCTGGCGCTCGACCGAGCGCCGCATCAGCGGCTCGGCATCGTCGAGCCGCCCCTGCTGGAAACGCACCGCGCCGAGCAGGTGCAGTGCCTCCGGATGCTCGGGATCGAGCGCCAGCAGTTCAGCGTAGGCGTTCTCCGCATGCTGCAGCGCGCCCTCGTGATGCGCCTTGCGCGCGCGCACGAGCAGCCGCTCGAGCTGCATGGTGTCGGGTGGGCGGCGATCCGGCGCGACCTGCGCGCTCGCCAATGTCATCCCTTCCCCGTTCGGTGTCATCGTGTGGCCCCCACTGTCACTGTTCGTATCGCGTATCGTGTCTAACGTGTCATCGGCTCGAGCGCGGCACGCACCGCGTCGATCGCATCGGCCCAGTTGCCGGGTGCCGGCTGGCGAAACAGCCGCGCGGACGGATACCACGGGCTGTCGTCACGCGTGCGCATCCAGCGCCACGCCGGCGGGTCGGGCAGCAGCACCCAGACGCGCGCGCCCAGCGCGCCCGCCAGATGCGCGACCGCGGAATCGGTCGCGATCACGAGATCCAGCGTGCCGATCAACGCAGCCCTGTCTGCGAAATCGCCGAGTTCGTCGTCGACGCGGCAGACCGGCACATCCGCCAGCCGCGCGGCGTCGCGCTCATGCACCGGTTTCTGCAGGCTGATCCAGTCGACGTCGAGATCGAACAGCGGCGCGAGGCTCGCGAAATCGATCGACCGGCCGGCGTCGTGTCGTCGTGCCGATTCGCTCGCCCACGCGAGCCCGATACGCGGCCTGCGCCGTACACCGAGCAGCGTGTCCCACTGGCGCGTGCGCTGCGGATCCGCATGCAGGTACGCGGCGGTGCGCGGAATGGTGTCCATGTCGGTGCGAAACGCATGCGGCAGGCTCGGCAGCGGCACATGGCAGTCGAAGGCCGGCAGCGGCTCGCCACGCGCGATCACGTGGGCCACGCCGGTGAGCGACGCCATCAGCGCGCGCAACGACGGCTGCACCTCGAGCACCACGCGTGCGCCCCGCGCGGCGACGAGCGGGATATAGCGGCAGAACTGCAGCGTGTCGTCGATGCCCGGTTCCGCGTGGATCAGGATCGTCTTGCCGTCGAGCGGTTCGTCGCCGCGCCACACCGGCTGCACGAACGGCCGCGCATGCTGCGCGAGCGACGTATCGCGCAGCCGCCATTCGTACCCGCGCCAGCCGCGTGCGAAATCGCCTTCCGTCAGATGCAGCACTGCACGTGCGCAATGCGCGGCGGTGAAGTCGGGTTGCAACGCGAGCGCGCGATCGTAGGCGCTGAATGCGTCGCCCACCCTCCCCATCCCGGCAAACAGGTTGCCGCGGGCCAGCCAGCTCGTCGCGAGATCGGGACGCAGCGCGAGCGCGCGATCGAGAGACGCAATCGCTTCGTCGTATCGGTGCAGGTCCTGCAACACGTTGCCGCGGTTCGTCCACGCTTCGGCGAAACGCGCGTCGAGCGCCAGCGCCGCGTCGTAGCTGGCAAGCGCTGCGTCGAAGCGCTGCTGGTCGCGCAGCACGGTACCGCGATTGCACAGCGTGTCGGGCGAGCGCGGATCGATGGCGAGCGCCCGTTCGTAGCTATCGAGCGCGTCGTCGTGACGTTCGAGCGCCAGCAGCGCATTACCGCGGCTCGCGAGCGTGCGGACATGATCCGGATCGAGCGCCAGCGCCCGTTCGCAACGCTCGAGCGCTTCGTCTGCGCGGCCGAGCCGCTCGAGCACGGCCGCGCTGTCGCAGAGTACGTCGAGCCGCGCGGGATCGGCCGCAATCGCCTCGTTGAACGCGGCCAGCGCTTCGTTGGGACGGTCGAGTTCGGCGAGCGTGCGGCCACGCTCGGCCATGATCGCGGCGACACCCGGCCGGATCGCGTTCGCACGATCGAAGCAATGCAGTGCATCGGCCGCACGCCGCAACGCGCGCAGCACCAGTCCGCGGTTGAACCACGACTCGAACGAATGCGGATCGACCATCAGTGCGCGGTCGTATGTGTCGAGCGCATCGTCGAAGCGGCCGAGCGCGCGCAGCGCGCCACCACGATTGCAGAGCGCGTCGAGCACGAGCGGCGACACCGCGAGCGCACGGTCGAACGACGCAAGCGCGTCGTCGTAGCGGTGCAGGCCGATCAACGTGTTGCCACGACGCACGAGCGTCTGCACATCGTCGGGTGCCGCTTGCAGCGCGGTCGCGAAATGGCCGAGCGCCTCGTCGATGCGGCCGCGTTCGCCGACGATCGCACCGAGGTCCGACAGCGCGCGCACGTCCGGTTCGATCGCGATCGACTGGCGCAGCAGCGCTTCGGCCTGATCGGCCGCGCCGCACTGGAATTGCAGCACGCCGTACAGATGCAGCGCCTGCGGATGATCGGGTTCCTTCGCGAGCACCGCGAGATATTCCCGTGCCGCGTCGACGAAGCGACCGGCGCCGTGCCACTGTTGTGCGCGGCCCAGAATCGCCGCCGATTGCCGTTGCCCGCGCGCGTCGTGTCCCGACGCGCCCGCGTGTGCATCATGCCGGTGCTCGACCGTCACGTTCACCCCCTTCCCGTTTGCCGATGCCGCCGCTGAACCGGTCGATGGAACCGGTCGCGGCGGTCATGCTCGTGACGAGACTAACGGACGGCCAATAACAGACGTATGACGAAAGTTACGGACCATTTTGCCCGGGGGACGGAACGGCTTTCGGGGCCTGGCCGCGCGCGCTGGACGGCATCGCGCGTTCACTGGCCGATCGGGATCGTCCGCACGTATTCGACGGCCGGCGCGCCCATCGTCACCGAGAAGCGGACCCCGCGCGGCACCGGCGCGCCGATCGACGTCGAGTTGCTGATCCCGTGCTGCGCGAGAAACTGCGCATAGGACTGTTCGATGGCGGCCTGGCTCGTCGTCCATCCGCCGGGCGGAATCCACACGGAAAGCTGCATTGAGCGCGCATCATTGCTGACCACCACGCGCGCGAATGCATCCATGTGATGCAGCGCGTCGTCGACTTCGGCGAGCGACGCAAGCGGCTGCGACGCGCTGCGCACGAGTGCGCGCCCGTCGAGCTGGTAGCGCACGACCTGCATCTGCGTCGGCCCGCCGCCGACGCCGAGATGGCGCACCATCACGAGTTCCCCCGGGTGGATGCGCAGCGGCGGGCCGAACACTTCGTCGGCCGTCACGAGGTTCACGAGGTCGAACTGCAGTTGCGAGAAGTAACGGCCGAGCAGACGCGTTTGCGCCAGATTCGACGCGATATCGTCGCGGCCGCGGATCGTCGCATCGAGGCCGCGCCACGACAGCAGCGCGATCACGGCGAGCAGCGCGATCGCGACCAGCATTTCAATCAGCGTGAAGCCGCGGGCACGCGCCGCCGCGCGCGGTTCAGCGGCGCGCTTCATTCTGGATCACCGTGACGACTTCGGCGAGCACGTTGCGGCTCGACGCAGACGGATACACGCTCACCGTCACGCGCCGCACCAGCGGGCTCGGCAACGCGGCCACCGACTGGCGACACACGAACCGGTAGCGGCCTTGCGGACACGCAAACGTGTTCGTGCCGACGGACGGCCAGGTGGACGCGATGCGGATCTCGCCCAGCGCATTGTCGGCGCTCCACAACGCGAGCAGGCGCATGCGCGCCATGTCGGTATCCGACGCGAGCGCGCCGATCGCACGCATCACCGCGCCCAGCGCGACCGCGACGATCGCCAGCGCGATCAGCACCTCGATCAGCGTGAATCCCCGTTCCGGCGCCCGCGCCGTGCGCGATCCGCCGCGCGCATGGCGGTTGTAGTCGGTTCTGTCGTCGCACATGACCTGCATTCTTGTCGAGAGGTCGTCGTCCGGCGTCCGGCGTTCGAACCGCGGCGCAAGACCGCATCGCCGGCGCGACGGACGCCGTGCGAGGACGTTAAGCGCGACGTATGGCACACACGTGTCGAATGGTACGGACCATTTGGGCGCGACCGGCCCGGGCGGACAGACGCGCAGGCGCAGGTGCACGCGGCACGCGCTGCCGCGCGACGGGCGGCCTGAAAACTGAAAACGATCGGGAAAAAACCACCCGGCGGCGGGCGGTGAACGATGAGGGCGATCCTCGGGCGGGATCGACGCGACGGCGTCAGGCCGTCACGGCGTCGTCATACTCGGCGCGGGCAAGCTGGCCGGCGGCATAGGCCTCGGCTTCGCCGCGAAAGCCTTCCCGGCTGAACGCAACGACTTTCACGCCGACGCCGGTCGCCCGCCTCACCGTCAGCGCCCATTGCCATCCGCCGTCTTGTTCAAAGACGTGCAGCGAGGGTTCGAAGGAAGGGTCGAATACGGTCACGCGTTTTGCTCCTGCCCCCTTGCGCACCGCATCGGCGACGCGTGGGGCATGTCGAAAGGATCGCGTCGGGATGCGACGCGCTTTTGCCATTCGACAGTCTAGTCAATGATTGTTGCGACGCACCATCAGAGGTTTCACTCATCTATCGGTACCGGTCGGTCGATGAAATTTTCATGAAACCCTTATGGGACGGGGCTCAGCGCCGGTTCAGAGCGCACGGATCAGCGTTCGTGCGGCAACGTGCCGCACATTCGACCGCTTGCCTGCATCGATCGCCCATGAGTCGCAAAAACGGGGCGCGAATCGCCCGTCGCTCCGGGGCATCTCGGCGACGACGGTTGCTATCGGCCCGTATCGACCGGCATCACGCGCCGGAACGTCAGGTTCACGCGTTCGCCCTGCACGCCCGGCGCCTTCGGCACGCGATGCTGCCATTCGGCCTGCGTGCGCCCGCGCATCACGAGCAGGCTGCCATGCGCGAGGCGATACGCATGCGTGACGCCGGTCTTGCGATGGCGCAGGTCGAACACGCGCATCGCGCCGAGGCTCACCGACGCGATCACCGGCGCGTCGCCCAGCTCGGGCTCGTTGTCCGCATGCCAGCCGAGGCTGTCCTGCCCGTTGCGGTAGCGATTGAGCAGCACGCTGTTGAAACGCGCGCCGCACGTCGCCTCGACCGCGCGCTTCAGGTCGAGCACGGCCGGCGTCCACGGCGCCGGCACGTTGCGGATCCCCGAATACACGTAGACGGCATCCGGCTCGCCCTGCCAGGCGGTGAGCCGCGGCAACGGAATGCGTCCGCGCGGCGTGCGGATCGTGTCCTGCTGCCACGCGACCTCGCCGATCAGCGCGGCCAGCGCGCGGTCGGCGTCGGGCGGCGCCAGCCAGTCCGGATACCAGTCCACGTCGGGGGCGGGCGTGTCAGCGAAGAAATCGGGCGTCGACATGTCGAAAGGAACGGAGCGAACAGTGCATGCCTGCATACTAGCCAACGGCGTCGCACACTGCCATGCGCTGTCATTCGCGGATGGAAGGAAACCGCCGCGCCCCGCGCCCGGCGATGTGCGTTCGCGCATCACGCTATCATCGCGGCGTGTCGCGGCCCGCCTTGCCGAGGGGTGCCGCTTTCTCTCCTCCGCCCTGCCGGCCGGCGCGATCCGGCCGCTTGCCTTCCGGATCCCATCATGACGACGCTGTCCGACGCCGCCCTCGATCAACTGTTTCTCACCGCGCGCACGCACAACGCGTGGCAGGACAAACCCGTCGACGACGCGCTGCTGCACCGGCTGATCGACCTGGCGAAATTCGGCCCGACGTCGGCGAACGCGAGCCCCGCGCGCTTCGTGTTCGTCAAGTCGCCCGAAGCGAAGGCACGCCTGAAGCCCGCGCTGTCCGCAGGCAATCTCGCGAAGACGATGGCCGCGCCCGTCACCGTGATCGTCGGCATGGACATGGCATTCCACGAGCACCTGCCACGCCTGTTCCCGCACGCCGACGCACGCAGCTGGTTCGCCGGCAACGATGCGCTGATCGAGGCCACCGCGTTCCGCAATTCGTCGCTGCAAGGCGCCTACCTGATCCTGGCCGCGCGCGCCCTCGGCCTCGACGCGGGCCCGATGTCCGGCTTCGACGGCGCGAAGGTCGATGCCGCGTTCTTCGCGGGCACCGCGATCAGGAGCAACTTCCTCGTGAATCTCGGCTACGGCGATCCGGCCCGCCTGTTCCCGCGCAGCCCGCGCTTCAACTTCGACGACATCGCCCGCATCGAGTGACGGCCGCTGGCCAGGGCCGGTGCCCGTTGATGAATGGCTCGCACCGGCCCCACGAATGAGCTTATCCCGACGTGGAAACGTGCCCTACCCGCCCCGCGTCAGCCGGATCAGCGTGATCTCCGACGGCACGCCGAAGCGGTTCGGCGGCCCCCAGTATCCGGTGCCGCGGCTCGTATAGAGCCACAGATCGCCGAAGCGGCTCAGCCCGCCGATCACCGGCTGCTGCAACCGCACGAACGGCGGCCACGGCAGGAACTGGCCGCCGTGCGTGTGCCCCGACAACTGCACGGTAAAGCCGGCGCGGTTCGCCGCATCCGCGCTACGCGGCTGGTGCGCAAGCAGGATCTTCGTGCCGACATCGTGCGGCGCGCCCGCCAGCGCCTGCGCGGGGTCGCTGCGATGGGCGGGATCGAACCCGCCCGCCGTGAAATCGGTTACACCCGCGAGCACCGCGCGCGCGCCGTCACGCTCGATCAGCACGTGCTCGTTGAGCAGCACGGTCAGCCCGATGCGCCGGAACTCGTCGATCCACGCATGCGCGCCCGCGTAATACTCGTGGTTGCCCGTCACCAGGAAGCTGCCGTGCCGCGACTGCATGCGGCCGAGCGGCGCCGTGTGCTCGCGCAGGCGCTTGACCGAGCCGTCGACCACGTCGCCCGTCACGACGACGAGGTCGGCATCGAGCGCATTGACCGCGCGCACGATCCGTTCGACATAGGGCCGCTTGATCGTCGGCCCGACGTGGATGTCGGACAGCTGCACGATCGTCAGCCCGTCGAGCCCGGCCGGCAGCCCCGCGACCGGGATCGACACGCGCTTGACCGCCGCGGTGCGGCGCGCGCCGACGAACCCGATCACCGTGACGAACACCGCACCGGCCAGCACGCCGAGCGCCGTGTCAGTCGCCACGCCGGGCCACGCGCCGTCGTGCCCGAGATGCCGCCAGCCGAACACGGCGAGCAGCACGAATTCGCGGAGGAACGTCAGCAGGAGCAGCGACGAGAAGAAGCCCATCACGAGCGAGCCGGCCCAGCCGGCCAGCGTCGCGGCCCAGCCTTCGTCGAAGCGGCGCGAGAACATGCCGACCGGGATCAGCACGACGAAGCTCGCCAGCACGAGCGCCGCGATCGTGCGCGCGACCGGCGACGCGAACGCATCGGGAATGATCCGCATCCCGACGTACAGATGGAACAGCACGCCGATTGCAATGAACCGGACAAAGAAACTTCGCATGGAACGTTCACCTTCGTTGCGATACCGCTTTACCGCTTCCGCGCCGCGTGTCGCACGAGACCGTCACGGTTCGTGCCGCGCGTCGCGCCATCCGTACGATGGTACACAGATCGCGGCTGCGGCGACCGGTCGCCGGCCTGGCTTCGGTCCCGTTCGCCGTAGCACTCGACCGCGGCTGCATCAGGCGGCCCGAAGCGAGCGCGATCGACGATTGCCTGAAGCGCCCCGTTCGCGACATGCAGCATATGTTGCGCTTGCACATCCAGGCCGGCCACGTCGGCACGGCCGGCAAGACGATCGACGCGAACGACCGCGTCTTGCCCGCAGGCGCTGCGCGTCGTCGCCTTCGCCAACGACTCGGGCCGCACGCCCGCTGCAGGTCTGCATCGGCGAAACGCGCCGCCGCGCTGCCGCGCTTCGCACGCAATCCCGTCGACCTGCTCGTCAACATCGCCCCCCGGCCTCCCCAAACCGGAACCGACGGAATTCCCGTGCGCTCGAGCGGCAATCGCCTGTTTCCGCACCGATTCCGCGCTGCCGACACAGCAAATTCAGCGACCCTTCGTTCGTCTGACGATCCTTTACAGTCCGTTAGCAACCCTACGCGAGCCGGCACTGGCAGAATCGCGGCGATCCGGTCCCGGTTGCCGAAACGCGACACCGGACATGTGGACTCGCCCCCCGACCGGCAACGCCCCCCCACGGTGTACCGGGAGGATGGCTGGCGATCCGCATCGCACTGATTTATTATCGGCTCCGTATCCCGGAATCGTCGTCGCGGCGACGATCCGCATTGCGCCGCGCCCGGCATCCCCCCCCAACGTCGAGCTCGTCACACCATGAGAAAAACAACGCCGCGCGCGCCCTTGCGCGTCGCCGCCGTCCTCGCGCCTGCCCTGCCGCTCGCGGGCTGCGCATCGCGCGGCGCACCGTCGTACGTCCTGTTCGGCGCGTATTTCCCGCTTTGGCTCGTCAGTGCGATCGTCGGCGTCGTCGGCGCGATCGTCGCGCACCGCGTGTTCGTCGCGACCGGCTGGGCCACCACGGTGCCCTACCAGCTTGCCGTCTGCACCGCGATCGGGCTCGTGGTCGCCGTGATCGTCTGGCTCACCGGTACGGGACCGTTCGCATGAAAGCCGCCGGCACCGCCCGCCCCTCCATCAAAGGCCGCGTGATCGCATTCGCGATCATCGCGCTCGGCATCGCGGCGCTCGCGTATGCGTATCACCGCACGACGGCCTACCCGTCCACCGACGACGCGTCGATCGACGCGGACGTCGTGCATGTCGCGTCGCCGGTCGGCGGCCGCATCGTGCAGCTCGCGGTGCATGAAAACCAGCGCGTCGCGAAGGGCGACCTGCTGTATGTCATCGATCCCGTCCCGTACCGGCTGACGGTTGCGCAGGCGCAGGCCGACCTCGAGCTCGCGCGCGCATCGCTCGACACGCGCCGCCGCTCGCTGATCGGCGAGCGCTCGAACGCGGCCGTGGCCGCCGAGCAGGTCAAGCGCGCGACGCAGAACCACGACCTTGCGATGCGCGACGTGAACCGGCTCGCCCCGCTCGCCGCGCAGGGCTACGTCAGCGCGCAGCAGTTCGACCAGGCGAAGGTCCGCCAGCGCGACGCGGCCGTGTCGCTCGCGCAGGCGCAGGAACAACAGCGCGCGTCCGCGCAGACGATCGGCGACGAGGCCGACGCGATCGCGACGCTGCATGCGCGCGAGGCCGCGCTGGCTCGCGCGCAGCACGCGCTCGACGACACCGTCGTGCGCGCGCCGCACGACGGCCTGGTCACTGGCCTGACGGTACTCGCCGGCGAAACCCTGGCGCCGAACCAGTCGATCTTCACGCTGATCGACGCGAGCGAATGGTTCGCCGTCGGCAACTTCCGCGAGACGTCGCTGAGTCGCATCGAGGTCGGCGACTGCGCGACCGTCTATTCGATGATCGACCGCAGCCGCCCGCTGACGGGCAAGGTCGTCGGCATCGGTGCGGGCATTGCGGACAGCGACCGTATCAACCTGCCGCGCACACTGCCGATCGTGCAGCGTTCGGTGAACTGGGTGCACGTCTCGCAGCGCTTCCCCGTGCGCGTGAAGCTCGACGAACCCGACGGCAAGCTCGTGCGCGTCGGCGCCAGCGCGATCGTCGAGGTCCGGCATGGCACTGCCTGCCGCTGAAGTTCGCTCGCCGGGCCCGCGCGAAGTCCTGCGACTGCTCGCGCCGTTTCCGGGACGCGCATCGATTGCCGTGCGGGTCGCGCTGATCTGCGCGCTGACCGCGCTCGTGACGGCCGCCTACGGCACGCCCGAAGCCGCGCTGTCCGCGTACGTCGTGTTCTTCATGATCCGCGCCGATCGCGTGACGAGCATCGTGCTCGCGGCCGCGCTGCTGCTGATCGTCACGATCGTGATCGGGCTCGTGCTCGGCGTCGCGATCTTCAGCATCGACTATTCGATCCTGCGGGTCGCGTGCATGGCCGTGCTGTCGGTCGGCCTCCTGTACCTGACGTCGGCCAGCAAGCTGCGCCCGGTCGGCGCGATCCTCGCGATGATCGTCGGCTTCGGGCTCGACCAGCTCGGCCTCGCACCGTTCGGCGAAGCCGCGACACGCGCGCTGCTGTACATCTGGCTGACGATCGCGATCCCGGTCGGTGTCGCGATCGTCGTCAACCTGCTGATCGCGCCGTCGCCGCGCAAGCTCGCGCACGCGCAGCTCACGAAGCGCCTGCGGCTCGCCGCGCAGCGGCTGCGCGGCGACGATACCGCGCGCGATGGATTCGATGCCTGCCTGCACGAAGGCGACAAGCAGTTGCTCACGTGGCTCAAGCTGTCGAAACTCGAAGGCTCGTCGTCCGCCGCCGATTTCGCGGCATTGCGGCAGGCCGTGGCATCGAGCACCGCGCTGCTGGTCGGCGTCGCGCTGGCCGATCGCGAACCGGACGCGCGGCTGCCCGATGCGGTCGCCGCACCGATCGCCGCGACGCTCGACGAGATGGCCGACATCCTCGAACAAGGCGGCTACCCGGTCGACGTGACGCTCGCGCTGCCGCCGATCGACGCGCTGCCGCCGCTCGCGCGCGTCGCCGCGACGGATCTCCGTGCGGCGATCACGCACTTCGCGGAACCGGCCGCAACGGCCAATGTCGCTTCGGCAGCTTCGGCAGCTTCGGCAGCTTCGGCAGCTTCGGCAGCTTCGGCAGCTTCGGCAGCTTCGGCAGCTTCGGCAGCTTCGGCAGCTTCGGCAGCTTCGGCAGCTTCGGCAAGGGCACACGATGCGCCCACAGCCGCCCCCAAAGCCGCCCCGCCCCCCGCGCCGCGCGGCGGCTTCTTCCTGCCCGACGCCCGCACCAATCCCGACCACATCCGCTACGCGCTGAAGACGACCGCCGCGGCGATCTTCTGCTACCTGCTGTATTCGCAGCTCGACTGGTCGGGCATCCATACGTGCGTGGTCACCTGCTACATCGTGTCGCTCGGCTCGACGGCCGAGACGGTCGAGAAGCTCACGCTGCGGATTCTCGGCTGCATGGTCGGCGCGCTGCTCGGCACCGCGGCACTCGTCTTCGTCGTGCCGTCGCTAACGTCGGTCGGCCACCTGATGGCACTGGTGTTCGCCGGCGGGTGGCTCGCCGCGTGGGTCGCGTTCGGCTCGCCGCGCATCGCGTATGCCGGCTTCCAGATCGCGTTCGCGTTTTTCCTGTGCGTGATCCAGGGCGCCGGCCCCGGCTTCGACCTGACGATCGCGCGCGATCGCACGATCGGCATCCTGCTCGGCAACGTGGTCGTGTATCTCGTGTTCACGCGCATCTGGCCCGTCAGCATCGGCAAGCAGATCGACGCCGGGCTCGCGGCGCTGATCGACCAGTGGCGGCGCCTCGTGCAGATCACGCAGCCGGCCGAGCGGCGCGCGCTCGCGGCCGAGGCGTTCGCCCGCCACGGCGCGATCGCGCAGGAACTCGGGCTGATCCACTACGAACCGTCATGGGTACGACCGGCCGCCACATGGCTCGCCACGCGACGGCGCGCGCTTGCGGAACTCGGCGCACTCGAAGGCCCGCTGTTCCTGCTGGCCGAACGCAAGCCCGGCGATGCGGCGATCGGCGAGCAGCTCGCCCGCGTGACCGAACCGCGCGACAACGAAACCGTGCGCCCGGCAGATTCGCCCGCGCCGCCGGCCAACCCGCCAGGCACCGCCCCCATCGACCCCGCACGCGACGCGTTGCTGAACCTGATCGACACGCGGCTCGCGCACATCGCCGATGCCGCTCGTCAAGCCACACCGAAGGAGCCTGCCCCCCATGCGCCTACCTGAACCGCCGGCCGCCTCGATCGCCGCCGCCGCCCTCGCGACCGCCGTCGCGCTGGCCGGCTGCGCGACGTCGTCGATCGATCTGGCGCCGGAGGCGTCCGACCGCCCGTGGCAGCCGCAAACGTCGGCCGCAGGCGACATCGTGCCGGGCCCGCCGCGCGCGTCCGCGCAAGGTGCGCACGACTACACGCTGCCCGCGTCGCCGGCGCTCGCGTCGGTCCCGCCGCCGGCCGCGCTCGATGCCGCGCACGCGTACACGCTGCCCGAGCTGATCGATCTCGCCGAGTCGGCGAACCCGCTGACCCGCATCGCGTGGAACGACGCGCGCAACGCCGCGCTCGCGGTCGGCCTGGCCAAGACCGCCTACCTGCCGAAGCTGTCCGCGACGGCCATGGGCGGGTACCAGGCCAACCACGGCTCGACGTCGTCGTTCCTCGGCGACTCGTCGAGCAACTCCACCGTGCACGGCACCATCTCGGCGCTGTCGCTGCAATGGCTGCTGTTCGATTTCGGCGGCCGCGCGGCGCGCGTCGAAGCGGCCGAGCAGGCGTCGATCGCGTCGAACGTCGCGTTCACGGCCGTGCACCAGCAGGTGATCCACGACGTGACCGTCGCGTACTACCGCTACGAAGCCGCGCGCTCGCGCGCCCTCAGCGCCCAGCAGGGCCTCGCGAACGCGGACGCGATCCTCGCAGCCTCCCGCGCGCGGCTCAAGCATGGCGTCGGCACGGTCGTCGAGCTTGCGCAGGCGACGCAGAACCGCGCGCAGGCGAACCTCGCGCTCGTGCAGGCGAACGGCGCGGAGAGCGACAGCTACCTCGCCCTCGTTTCCGCGCTCGGCATCTCGCCGCTGTCGAAGCCGACCATCGCCGGGCTGCCGAAGCGGCCGCTGCCGCCCGCGCTCGGCTCGTCGGTCGATGCGATCGTGTCGGATGCGATCGCGCGCCGCCCCGACCTGCAGGGCGCGTTCGCGCTTGAAAAGGCCAATCGCGCGAAGATCAAGGCCGCGGAAGCCGCGTTCATGCCGAAGATCTTCCTGTCCGCATCGACGTCGTACGCGAGCGGCGGCACGTCCATCTCCGCGCTGCCCGCGATCGGCGACCAGGCACCGACCGTCAACCTGAACGGCAGCCGCTACGGCGGCGGCGTGTTCCTCGGCGTGACGATCCCGCTGTACGACGGCGGCCTGCGCTCGGCCGTGCTGATGCAGGCGCGCAACGATGCGGAAAGTGCCTCCGCGCGACTCACGCGAACCAAGGAGGAAGCCGTCCGCCAGGTCGTGGCCGCGCAGAACGCGGTGCAGACGAGCCTGGCGTCGCACGACGCCGCGACGGCGCTCGTCGATGCCGCGCAGACGAGCTACGACGCGGCGCTCACCGCGTACCGGAACGGTGTCGGTTCGGTCACCGACGCGACGATCGCGCAAAGCCAGTTGCTCGCGGCCCGCAACGCGGAGGTCGACAGCTACGCCGGTGCGCTCTCCGCCGCTGCCGCACTCGCGCTCGCGACGGGGACGATCGGCTCGGCGCAGTAGCGCAACCGCCGCGAGGCGGTTGACGCATGCGCTCGCCGCCCACTAGAATGCCGGCCAATCTTCCTTCAGGAACCATCGTGGACAGTTGCAGCACTCCGTTGCGTGCGCCGCTTGCCGCCTGAACGCCTGTCCGACGCAGTTCTCCTGCCCGGCTCGCGTTCCGCGAGCCGCACGCCTACCGTTTCACACTGAATGACGCATTCGCGCGGTACAGTACCGCGCGATGACGGCTATCTTCGCGTCGCCTTCGGCATTGCGCCGCAGCGACGCGAAACGGCACGCGCTCCTTGCACGGCAGGACAACCATGACTTTCGATTTCGCACTCCGTCTTTTCACCGCGTTCGCCTGCGGCGTCGCCATCGGCATCGAACGCCAGATGCGCCAGCGCACGGCCGGCCTACGCACGATCACGCTCGTCGCGAGCGGCGCGTGCCTGTTCGTCACGCTCGGCGTGCTGACCGGCAACGGCGTCGCGGGCGTCACGCAGATCGCCGCGTACGTCGTGTCGGGCGTCGGCTTCCTCGGCGGCGGCGTGATCATGCGCGACAAGGGCTCGATCCAGGGCATCAACACCGCCGCGACGCTGTGGTGCTCGGCCGCCGTCGGCGTGCTGTCCGGTTCCGGCCATTACGTGCCGGCGCTCGCCGGCACCGGCGTCGTGCTGCTGACCAATACGCTGCTGCGCAGCGTCAGCCAGGCGATCAACGCGACGCCGGTATCAAACGCCGATCTCGTGCGCGAATACCAGATCACCGTGATCTGCCTGGCCTCCGACGAAGTGCACATCCGCACGCTGCTGTCGAACTCGATGTACGCGAAGCCGCTGTCGTTCCAGAGCCTCACGAGCGAGGACGTGCCCGACCAGCCGGACCGGCTGAAGGTGACCGCGACCCTGAAGCTGCATCCGAAGGATCAGCAGAAGCTCGAGCAGATCGCGAGCCGGATGAGCATGGAGAAGAGCATTTCCAGCGTGAGCTGGACCGCGAAGGAAGCGGAGCCGATGATGGAGTGAGCGGCCTGGCGGCAGCCGCGTTTCGCGCCGCCGCCCGCCCTCGTGCCCTGTCAGGGGGTCTCGATCAGCCCGGCCGAGATTGCCTTGACGACCGCCTGGACCTTGTTCGTCGCACCCAGCTTCTCGAGGATGTTGTTGACGTGGAAGTTGACCGTCCGTTCCGAGATGCTGAGGATCTGGCCGATTTCGCACGCGGTCTTGCCCTCGGCGGTCCAGCACAGCACCTCGCGCTCGCGCGCGGTCAGCGTGACGCCCGCCGCCGGCGCCAGTTTCGGCACCATGAAGCGGCTCATCAGCGAGTGCGACAGGTTCGCGAGCCAGTTCGTCTGCAGCGTCAGCATGTTGATTTCCGCCGGTGTCAGCCGGTCGGCATGGCGGGCGATGCTCAGCAGGCCGAACGCGCCGCGGGCCGCCCAGCTCGACTGCGCGACCCCCACCGACAGCCCGAAATCGCGCGCGTCCTGCCACAGCGGGCACGGCTCGATCCGGTCGACGTCCGGCCAGACGATCATGTTGGTACTGAGCGCGCCGTCGCGCACCGTCGAATCGATCTCGATGTAGTTCTGCGCCTGGTAGTGCGCCATCCAGCCGTCAGGATAGGTATCGAAGATCGCGACCGACGGCTTCGATACGGGCAACGGCACGCGAATGCCGTAGCAGCAGTATTCGAATCCCAGCCGTTTGGAATAGGCGGCGATCCGCTGGAAGAGTTGCTGCTCGTCTTCCGCGGCGCTGAATTGTTGGTAGGCATCCTGCCAGCGCAGTTCCATTCATTCTCCGACAACGACACGCTGTCATACTTGTCAGGTTCCAGCACCCGTTCGAGGCTGATACATTCCGCGCATGACTTCACCTTTGCTGCACCCGGTCCCCGGCCCGTCCCCGGACGGCTACGTACGCCTGTCAGAAGGCGCACTGGCCGCGCTTGCGCTCGACCATGTCGCAAGCGGCCTCGACGCATCGCTGCTTGCGGAACTGCACGACAGCGCCATCGACGCACGCCTTGCCGGCTATACCGAATGGCATCGCCCGGCCCATACCGGCGTCGCTTACGTGACGGTCGGCTGGGACTGGTATCTCGACCGCGCGACGGGCACGTTCGTGATCGCGGGCAGCGACGTCCGCAGCAACGTGATGGCCGTCGACGCCACGGGCGCCGACATCGGCATGTTCCGCACGGCCGCCGCGCTCGCCGCGCGGCTTGCGTCCATCGACTGGCCCGCCGCCGTCGCGTCGGCCCTGCTCGGGCACAACGACGCCTATCATGCCGGGCCGACGCTCCAGTGACAACTGGCCGCACATTCCTCTGACGATTTCCGCGATGCTGGCGCTCTTTATAAGCAAAAGCGGCTCGGTTTTCAATCCCGTTGATCAAGAAACCGAAACCACGTCCTGAACGGCGCCCTTTCGCCGTCACCCTGTAAGAGTTACCAGTTACAGCCCCCTCGTGCTGCGCGATGTAATGCACGGATACAAAAGCACAGATCCGAGGACACCATGCGGACCTTCGTTCACGAGGAAGGGCGGTTGCCACACGAACTTGCAGCGGATCTCGGGCGCTATCGGCGCCGTGTGTTCGTCGAGCAGCTCGGTTGGGCGCTCCCGTCGGCGAACGAATGTTTCGAGCGCGACCAGTTCGATCGCGACGATACCGTCTACGTGTTCGCGCGAAACGCCGGCGGCGACATGTGCGGATGTGCGCGCCTGCTGCCGACGACGCGCCCGTATCTGCTGAAGTCGCTGTTCGCCGACCTGATCGCCGAAGACATGCCGCTGCCTCAATCGGCCGCCGTCTGGGAGCTGTCCCGGTTCGCGGCAACCGACGACGAAGGCGGGCCGGGCAATGCCGAATGGGCCGTGCGCCCGATGCTCGCGGCCGTCGTCGAATGCGCGGCGAAGCTTGGCGCGCGGCAGTTGATCGGCGTGACGTTCGCAAGCGTGGAGCGGCTGTTCCGCCGGATCGGCATACACGCGCACCGCGCAGGCTCGCCGAAGCAGGTGGACGGACGTCTGGTGGTCGCGTGTTGGATCGACATCGATCCGCAAACGTTTGCTGCACTAGGAATCGAGCCGGGGCAGGCCGCCCGGCAAGCCATCGCCGCCTGAGCCGGAACGCGCGTTTCGGTCCGGGCGGTATCGTAACGAAGGAGAATCAACGTGGACCAGTCCCAGGTCTTTCGCGCGATGATGCCCGGGTTGACGAGCGTCAACGGCGCCCGCATCGCGGTCGCCTACCCGTCGTTTCCCCGGCCGCTGCCGCTCGTGCGGCTCGACCGCCGCGGCCTCGTGTTCCGTGCCGCCGGCGCCGCACCGCTCGTGTGCGGGCTGCCGCGTGCGGCGACCCTGCTGGTCGCCGACGAGCCGCTCTGCTCGCTGCGCCTCGTGATCCGCGACATCGCGCCGGCCGGCGACGGCCGGCATGACCTGACGATGCAGCCATCCGGCGCCGCCGGCGACGAATTGCTGTGGCATGCGTTGCGCGATCGCGAGCCCTACCGCCGGATTCGGCACCCGCTCGCGCCCGTCGACACGTCCATCGCCTCCGACAGCGAACCGCACGCATTGACCGGCGAAGCCGGTTCGCGCCCGTCGCGCAGCGCGGCTTTCCGGCTGCCGTGCCACAGCGACGCGCTGTTCTTTGCCGACTGGCTCGAATATCACTTCGACGAGTTGCGCGCGCTGTCGCAACAGCACGGGCCGCAACTGCAGCTCAACCAGCTCGAGCGACAGGTGGCCGACGACGAGGTCGGCGTGCGCTTCGTCTACGACATCGACGGGCACGCGACACGGCACGCGCTGACCGACTGCGCGCGCGAGGCCTGTGCATGGATCGAGACGGAGATGCGCGACAAGTTCGCGTTGCCTGTCGCGCAGGAGCGGTTCAGCGCGTTCGCGGCGCACGCGCGGGCAGACGCCATGTGAGTGCGGCGCAACAAAAAGTTGTATCGATACAAATAGGGCTTGCCATGGGTCGGGTTTTCCCTTAAATTTACGTCTGTCTCCTCCATGTCTCCAAACATGGATTCAGCCCGCTCAATGTAGCGGGCTTTTTCTTGCCTGCGCGAATTGCGGGGACACATCCCCTCCGCCCTGCCTAACCCGCCGGGTACACACCGATCGGTCGCAGCCAGTAGTGGTGCACCGCAAATATCAGCGCGACTCCCCCGACCACTGCCAGCAGCAGGTACAGCCACCCCTTTCTGGTTGTCGGCAGGTCCGCCAGCGCACTCACGTCGCCCGTCAAGGCCGCCAGCGCAGCCAAGCCGAGTCCGAGCAGCACCATCGTCCCCTTGGCCACCCATCCAAAGGCAAGCTCCAGCACGCCCGCCCATCGCGACTGGCGATAAGGGCCGGCAACCGGCCGACGGAGATCGGGCTTACTCATTCACGATCTCTCGTCCGGGATGCGTGCATCCGTCCGTCGATCGACAGGCTGACGCCAAAGCGGAACTTCGAAGGTTGTCCGGACAAGCACTCGCCACATCGGGGCGAGCGCAGTGGCGTTGGATCGGAAGCGTCATGTGTTTTCTTTCGCGAGACGAGGTTCGACGATTCGATTCGTTTGGCCGGAACGCGCTCATATCGTTCAATACGACGAGCATGCGCCGGGCACGCTCCGTTCACCTCGCGCAATCCGGATCGGCCGGCTTATCATTGACCGGCCCGCCACTCACCTCCGAGGCCATCTTGCACGCCCATCTGCGCATTGCCCGCCCGGTCAGCAACCTCACCCGCACCGAGCGCATGTATCGCGAAGCCCTCGATTTGTCCGTTCTTGCCCGCTTTGAAGATCACGACGGCTTTTCCGGCGTGATGCTCGGACGCGACGGCCTCGACTATCACTTCGAATTCACGCACTGCCCCGACCATCCGATCGCGCCGTCGCCGACGCCCGAAGACCTGATCGTGTTCTACCTGCCCGATCGGCCGGAATGGGAAGCCGCCTGCGCGCGCGCCACAGCGCATGGCTTCATGCCCGTCACGTCGTTCAATCCTTACTGGGAAATATCCGGCCAGACCTTCGAAGATGCCGACGGCTACCGGATCGTGCTGCAGAACGGCACGTGGCGCTGACACGCGAATACGCGTGAGCCGTTACGCGCCGGCCAGGCCGGCGGCGCGAGCGGCATACACGACGTGCCGACGCAGCGCGTGACCTTCCGGCAACGCAGGATGGTCGAAGTCACGCGCGGGCTGGCGGTGCATGCCGAGTCGCTGCATCACGTGCTGCGATCGCAGGTTGGTGTCGGCGGTCCACGCGAAGATCTCGCCGAGCCCGATCCGGCCGAACCCGTCGGCCAGTGCGGCGGCGGCCGCTTCGGCGACGTAGCCATGCCCCCATGCGTGGCGAGCCTGCCGCCACATGATCTCGACGCACGGCGCCATCGGATGCGTTGCACGCACTTCGTGCAACAGACCGCACACCCCGATCAACATCGCGTCGGCGCGGCGCTCGATCGCCCACGGGCCGAAACCGTGTGCATCGAACTGCGCGTCGAAGCGCGCGATGACGTCGCTCGCCTCGTCAACGGACATCGGGCCGCGCGCGAGCCACGCGGTCATGTCCGGATCCGCATGCATTGCCGACAGCGCGTCCGCATCCGCCGACTGCCAGCGACGCAGCGTCAGACGCGCGGTTTCGATCTTCGACGGTGTGGACATGGAGGATACGGATCGTTCCGGCGGCGTAATGCAAGCGCCGTCACAAACCCGGAAGCGGAACGGACGAAGGGGAAGTCGGGATCGTCGCTTCTGCCGGCGACGATCCAGGGAATCGGTGACGAGAAACGGGCGCCGGCGCGCCCGCGGCGATTACTCGTTCTCTTCGAAGTAGTGAAGCGGCCTTTTCTGGCGGGCCTTCGACTACAAACCTACGCCAAAACTTACGCCGCATTCCCTCGCGATTATTTGGCACTGGAGTTGCCCCTGCGATTCAGGACACGCGGACACTGTTAGGTTGATGACACCGCAGCGCGTCTGAACTCGCGAGGCGAGCGGTATTTCAGGGCTTTGTGCGGGTGGCGCTCATTGTAGTGGTCAAACGCGATGGCCAGACGCGAGAGCGCTGTTGGTGCGTCGGGCTTGTCCATATACGCGACGTAGTTGTGCTTCATGGTCTTCACGAACGATTCGGCCATGCCATTGCTCTGCGGCGAACGGACCGGCGTGGTTAGCGGCTCAAGTCCCAGTTCACGAGCGAAGCTGCGTGTGCGATGGTCGATGTATGCCGAGCCGTTGTCCGATAGCCATTCGATGGTCTGCGTAGCCTGCGTGGTGCCGAAGCGCTGTTCGACGGCAGCCAGCATCACGTCGCGCACCACATCACCACTATGGCCGCCTGTCGTCGCTACCCAGCTAATGGCCTCACGGTCGCAGCAGTCCAGGGCGAACGTGACGCGCAGCGGTGTGCCATCGTCGCACCGGAACTCAAAGCCATCGGAGCACCAGCGGGTGTTGCTTCGGTCAACAGCAACTCGACCGTCATGCCGTCGAGTGTCTCGTCGCACGCCGGGGCGCCGCAGCAGCAACTGATGCTCACGCATAACCCGATACACGCGCTTGTGATTGATGCATGGCGCGCTGGTCTGCTCTCGACTGCGGCGCAGCAGTGCCCAGATGCGTCGGTAGCCGTACGTTGGGAGGTGCGCTACATGGGCCTGAATCTCGTCGACCAATGCCGAGTCGTCAGTCGGTTTGGCGCTACGGCCGTCGCGCCAATCGGGCGAGCGAACCTGTTTCGCTGCTACACCAGAGCGCGCCACGCCGAGAACTTCGCAGACCGTTTTCAAAGGTCGTCCCCCGGCAGCAAGGGCGAGCGCGCAATCAGGTTTTTTGAGCGGCCCCATTCAACGGCTTCTTTCAGGATTTCGACTTCCATCGTCTTTTTCCCGAGTAGTCGTTGCAGTTCCTTGATTTCCTTGATTGCGGCGGCCAGCTCAGATGCGGGCACAACGGTCTCGCCAGCCTTCACCGCTGCCAGACTGCCTTCCTGATATTGCTTGCGCCAGCCGAACACCTGGTTGGCATTCACGCCGTGCCGGCGTGCCACCGCCGACACGGAGGCGCCCGGCTCCAGTGTTTCCTGCACGATGGCGACTTTTTCCTGCGCGGTACGCCGACGACGGCGCTCCGGCTCGGTCAGAATTTCGATGGATTCCACGTAATGACTAGGCTTACTGTTAGGCACAAGACTATCTCTATTTTAAGAGAGTCCTCGTGTCCTCAGATATGCGGGGCTGCTCCACATATCAAAAAACCGCAACAGTCAAAACGTTGTCAATTATATTTATGTAAAAACTCACTCTCCAAAAAAGGCGGCTATCAACAGATGCCGCCGCGTTTTCTTGGCTTGCCTCTGCGTCGTTCAGAGAATGGACCGAACGACATACTGCGCCATTTCAAATTTGCGGGATCGATTTGACGACCCCGAGCCGCGCGACCACAACGAGATCAAGTCCGTGTGGGATGCTTCACAATATGCACTGGACTAACGTCGGCGTGAGATCTCCGGAATAGCTTCAGAAGGTCCACAACCGTGGACCTCTCGTGTCAGAGAACCCCCGAACAACGCATGGTGGCTGCGCCTGTTCAACGGCCTCGACTTGCGCAATGGTGCCGGCTTAGTTAGTTAGGGACTACCAGTAACGGAAAGCGTTTGGCCTGTGACGAAGTCTGCCAAGTCTGACGCAAAGAACAGCACCGCGTTCGCGATGTCCTCAGGCGTTCCTTGCCTGTTTCTTGCGCTCATGGCGAGCACTTCGGCTTGCCTCTCAGGGCTATACGAGTTCCACTGACGTTCGTAATCCGGGCTTGTCCTGAAGAAGCCCGGCGCAACAGTGTTCACAGTTATCCCGAACTTTCCGAGTTCTTGCCCCAACTGCCTTGCGAGACCAATTTCGCCAGCCTTCGATGAGGCGTAGGCTTGGATGCCCGTCAATGACGTCCGCAGGCCTGCTGGAGAGGTAATAAAAATGATGCGTCCTCGTCCGAATCGCTTCATGCCCGGAACTACCGCTTGCGACGCATAGAACGCACCCGTCAAGTTAATCCGAACGACGTCATCCCACTGTTGCTCGGTCACGGACTCCATCGGTTGTTGCGATTGGCCCATTACACCTCCTGCTACGTACACGAGCACGTCGATCGGACCCTTCTCTTCCACTGCCTGAACCCACGAAACGACTTGCGCCTTGTCAGTCAAATCTAGGGTTGTTCGATGCGCGGGCAGATCGCGCATCTCGTCCTCCAGCCGGTCGGCAGCATGGACAATTGCCCCGCGGCTCGCAAACGAGCGAACAATGCCGGCTCCGAGACCGCGCGCCGCACCGCAGATCAATACCGTCTTTTTTTCGAAGTTCAAATCCATTGTCAACAACTCCATTGAAAACCATCGATTGTTACATTCTGCCCCGTCATGTAGACGTTCTTCTCGCAAGCCAAATAAGCTGCAAAACTCGCTATGTCTTCCGGAATACCTAGACGACGTAGCGCAATTCCCGCTGTCAGTTCGGAAACTCGGGGCCCTAACTTCTCGCTAACATATTCGGTAGCGATGACCCCTGGAGATATAGCGTTCACTAACACTGTAGGGCCAAGTTCTTTTGCGAGCGAACGTGTCAGACCGAGAATTCCGGCCTTCGCGGTCGCATACGCGTGCTTGCTCACGGCACTTGTCACTCCGCCAGAGCTCGCACTCACGGATGAAATATTGATGATTCGACCTCCCTCAGCATCGGCGAGCATATGAGGAGCGACCGCGTGAGCATAGTTGAAACAACTCTTGAGATTGACCGCAATCGACCTATCGAACTCGGCCTCGGAAATCTCGACAATGCCTTTCGGAGCCGACGCCCCAGCATTGTTGACAAGGACGTCAATACGCTTTCTCGTCGCCATGACTTCAGTCGCGATGCGCGAAGCGGTCGAAAAATCCGCGACATCCGCGACAAACTCGGAACATTGGACCCCACAGGACAGAACCATTTTCTGGAGCTCGAGCAGCGATTCAACGTTTTGGTCCACGACCGCGATGTCGAGCCCGCGTGATGCAAGTTCCAGAGCAATTGCCCTACCGATGCCGCCACCCGCTCCGGTAATGAGGGCAACCCTACGCATTGGCACTCTCCTTCGCAAATACCGCTACGTCTGCGTGGGTTGCAAACCAAACGTCACCCTTAGATTTGGCGTAGCGAATGAGTTCATCGATAATCCACAGTCTTGACCGATATCCGATGACATGCGGATGAGTCGTGAGTTGAAATACGCCGCCTTCCATGTACGCTTCGTCAAATTCGCGTTTAAAAATCTCAAAAACCGCGCTGGGTGCCGTATATGGCCGAAGCGAACCGAAGCGATGAGTAACAAGGTAAACCGCATCATCGCGACTCCATTCAACCGGTAGCTCGACAATGTCAGTTGGGGTACCGTCAAGTTCAAGCTCGTAGCAATCCACGTCTGCCATCAGCGACGAGTCATATGTCAGGCCCATCTCCTTGATGATTTTTAATGTTTTCGGGCTGAAGTCCCACGACGCCGTCCTCACGCCCACTGGCCGCTTGCGGGTCACCTCCTCAAGCTTGTCTGCGGACCGCAGCATTAGCTCCCGCTCTGTTTCATAGGGCAAAACCGAGTTGAGTTCATGAATCCAACCGTGAATTCCAATCTCATGACCTCCCGCGATGATCCTCTGCTGTTCTTCAGGATAGAGCATCGCAACGACCGCCGGAACGTAGAAAGTTGCGGGTACGTCATATTTCGCCAACATCG
This sequence comes from Burkholderia sp. Ac-20349, assembly GCF_017104865.1. Lineage (NCBI taxonomy): Bacteria > Pseudomonadati > Pseudomonadota > Betaproteobacteria > Burkholderiales > Burkholderiaceae > Burkholderia > Burkholderia sp. Ac-20349. Next base: position 53,010 of record NZ_JAAGPM010000009.1, on the reverse strand, counting down.
CGAGAATCTTCGGAACGGCTACTCTGTTCCCATACTGACCCCACGCCATGCGGCCAATCGATTTCCCACCATCGCGCAATTCGTTTGTCTCATGGTCGGAGTCGAACGAAAGTGCAAATGCGCACCTCTTTCCATCCTTCCATGCGCGCGGCCTAAGACTTCGGCCAGCTCTAACCTGGTTCACCAATCCACGCCAATGAGATTCATCCCATTGCCAAGGATCAATTTGTGCTTCACTCATCATGATCTCCTAGTTTAATTTCCTAAGTACTCGGCATTCCATGTATTTCCTCGATCTTCGTCTCAAAGCTCTAAGACGGCCGTCACTCGTGACCGAACAGACTATTCAATCTTTCGATGATCCGATACATCGCCGTTCGTCCAGTGTTAGAACTTGTGACGTAGCGCAACCCGAACGAGAAACTGATTTTTGCTCGTAGACTGGTCAGGCGCGGACGCGCCTCCGGGGCCGAATGTATCGGGAGCTATGGATGCGACTGGGGCACCTGCTCCGACTCTTTGATATGCTCCGAGGACGTAAACATCCGTCCGTCTAGAAAGAAGGTAGTCTCCAATTAGCTGAACTTGATGGTATATACCTTTTGTGTCCGTCGATTCAAGTACGACATCCGTAAAGACATAGCTCGCTGTGACGGAGAAAACTGGGCTGAAAAGATAGCTTAGGTGCACGTCGTAGTTGTTGAATTTCAATCGGTCGTCGACAGAGTCAAACCTCGACTGGCTGTACACAAAACCTAACGATAGCGGATCAGCTTGATACCCCACGCCTGCTGCGAAGACTTCCTGTCGTCGCACACTCGACGCGAGACCTAGCGGGCCGAGCGCTGAAGTATTGAGGACGTTGATGTAGTCGCCTGACACTGCCCCCGTCGTCGTCGTGTTCGGCAAGTTCACGTGGAGATAACCCGCGCCTAAATTGAAATTGCCGAACGAATACGACGCACCTGCACTCCATACGCGATTTGTAGCAAAGCCGACGTTATCTCCTGCAACCGCGCCACCGTTGCTGAAGCCATAGAGCCCGCCGAAGCGGAAACCGCCGTACGAGGGACTTGAATATTTGACAGAGTTGTTGATACGAAAATCGTTGTCAAGATTGTCGTTGTCGAATGGATGCGCTAGGCCGGTGTAAGGAATGCTACTCATACTTTGCACATAGTCCACAACGGAGTCGTACTGGCGTCCTATGGTGAGATTTCCGTATCGATCGCTGAATAGTCCGATCCAAGATGCTCGCCCGAACTCACGTCCACCTTGCCCCAGTGCGCCGCTCGTCAAAGAGAAACCATTCTCCAAAGTGAAAATAACACTGATGCCATTTCCGAGGTCCTCTTTTCCTTTTATCCCCCATCTATTTCCTTGAAGAACACCCGGACTTAACGTGACGTTTGTCTTGCCATGATCGTTGCTGATGTAGTCGAAACCTACATCAAGTACGCCATAAAGTGTCAAACTTGACTGTGCATAGGAAGACGCAGCTGCCGACCCAACGACAATCCCCATTGCGATATTTTTAAGTTTCATTCAACCATCTCCAAACGCATCGGTCGTCTAATGCTCGACCATAGGTATTTTTAGCAATATTTTGTACTTGACTCAAATACCATCGTTAGCATAACCAATCAAAATATAAATTTGATTCGTATATGCATCAACATCCGAAATACGAGATCTTCACTAGGATAAATAACTCTTCCCGCACATCTTATCGATTCTTAACGATTATTTCTCGGCAGGAAGCAATGCGTTATTTGGAATTCCTTGTCGGCGTTAGCCGATGGAGAGACTACGAAAGTTTAGAAAATGCCGTTTCTTTAATAGTCAGAATCGCGACCGCCGATACTACTGCCGCTCCAATCAGATAGAAAGAGTGAGCGATGGGCGAGTGAAACGTTGAGATCAGCCAGAGACAAATGACTGCTGCAAAGCCGCCAAATATCGCCACAGATACAGCGTAGCCAATCGACATCAGGGTTGAACGGTCCTCTGTGGGAAAGATTTCCGCGATTGCAGCAGGGCCCGGTCCGCTGAAGGCGGAAATGACCACAGCGAACCCGCACTGTACGACGGCGAGGACTAAAACTGAACCTTGTGATTGAACAAGCAGTGAAAAAGCGGGCCATGGCAGCAAAATGAAGAGCGCACAGCAGCTGAGAAGTAGTGGTTTCCGACCAATCTTGTCTGAGAGCTGCCCCATCAGCGGCACGCATACCATAAGCACAACGAGCGAAGCGGTATTTGCCCACAGCGATGCCGTGGGTGAGACGCCCATATTCTTCGCCGCCCACGTCGGCATGAACGTAAGAAACACGTAGGTTGATACGGTCCACAAGACGGTGAACCCAAATGCCTTTCCGGCAAGACACAGGCGGTTCACGATCGCGGGGCGAGGCGCATCCTTTCGCAGTGTTGCTTTAAAAGCAGGGGTCTCGTCGACCGTACGTCGCAGGAAAATACCAACCGGCCCAAGAAGACCACCCAGCAGGAACGGGATTCGCCAGCCCCAGTCGGTCATTTGATCAGTATCGAGAGCCGTGCTGAAGACTGCCGCAGTAGCCGACCCCAGCAAGATCCCTCCAACTACACTCATTTGTTGGAAGCTTCCGTAGTATCCGCGACGCCCTTGCGGAGCCCACTCCACAATGAAGGCTGTAGAGCCACCCCACTCGCCACCGGCGGCAAAGCCCTGTACGAGTCGCGCGCATACAAGCAGTACGGGTGCGAACACGCCGACAGATGTGTAGGTGGGCAAAAGACCGATGGCCACCGTCGATCCCGCCATCAGGTACATGGTTAGGAACAACGCGCTTCGACGACCATTTAGGTCTCCTATTCGTCCGATGATCGCACCACCCAGAGGTCGGGCAGCAAATCCAATACCGTATGCCAAGAAGACAGACATTTGAGACGCGAGCGGGTCCTCTGCTGGAAAGAATTTCGCTGCCAGAATGGCGGCGACGAACGCGTAGATGCCGAAGTCGTACCACTCGAGGACGTTTCCGATAATCGCTGCGCGCGTCGCCTTCTTACTCCGTCGTTCTGCACTCGGGTCAGCGGCACCCGCTGCGCCTTGTGTTATCTCATGCATGATTTGGGAAGTCTCCATTGTCTCTCTTCGTCGAAGGAACTCGCTGCCTTCCGATGTCCCTTCCGCATTTTTGACCAAACTTATAGGGCGCTTTCTATGGGCGCGCTCCGAATCTTTTCCTCCCTCCGACTATCCAGTACGTCGACCTACGTAAGGCGAGACCGATCAAATTCTCTCGGACGAACGCGCAACACTATGCGGGGTGATTCGATGTTAGGTAGACATAAAAACTGTCACAAATACTTGATTGCGATGTGACCTATGCATTTTTTTGCATAGGTGAGTGGAGCGGCCCCCTGAATCTCCGGACACAGTCTCCCGCTTAAACTAACGGGTAGGCATAGGACTGTGTTTTTGACTAACACCAGGCAGGAAGTGATGGATGTGTTGACGGGCCCGGAGCGTCGGCGGCGCTGGACGGCGGAGCAAAAGCTGGCGATGGTGCGAGAGAGCTTCGAGCCGGGAAAATCGGTATCGATGGTCGCGCGCCAGCATGGCGTGAACCCGAACCAGCTGTTCCACTGGCGCAAGCTGTACCAGGACGGGAGCCTGTCAGCGGTCAAGGCTGGCGAAGAAGTGGTTCCGGCGTCGGAACTGGCCGATGCGCTCAAGCAGATTCGTGAGTTGCAACGGATGCTCGGCAAGGAGACGATGGAGAACGAGACGCTCCGGGAAGCAGTCGAACATGGCCAGTCAAAAAATGTATGGTCCGCCCCGGCTTTGCAAGCGGGCGTTCTCCGACGAGACAGTTTGCGTAAATGTATCCGGCCTCTCGCAAGTCAGCCGCTTTTGGCGGCAAGGCCATGATGGGATATGCGCGCTCAGTTCCCAATAAGTGGACTGACCTCGAAGGCCGTCTTTTTGTCCCGGGTTTACCGAACGCCGGTGCGCTGTTTCGTCATCAATTGCACGTCTGCAAACCTTGACGGGTGATCGGCAGCCTACTGTGCTTGCGGCTGCCGAAGATAAAACGTTCCTCGTCGCGTGAGGATGGTCCACGCGATACGCGCGAGCTTGTTGGCCAGTGCGACGATGACCTTGTTGCGGTGTATGCCCTTCGCCTCCATCTGCGAAATCCAGAGCCCGAGATGATCCTTGGTCCGATCGAGATGCAGGACGCATGCTCGGGCACCGTGGATCAACAGCTTGCGGAGATATGGATTGCCTCGCTTGGTGATGCCGAGCAGGTGCTGCTTGCCTCCGGTGGAGAATTCGCCGGGAACAAGGCCTAGCCAGGCAGCGAAATGGCGGCCGGATTTAAACTGCGTACCGGTACCTGCGAAGGCAGTAATCGCGGTCGCGGTCAGATGCGCGATACCCGGTACCGAGATCAGTCGTGTGGCGACATCGTCGGCCCCTGCGATTGCTTCGATCTGGCGGCGTAATTGCAAAAGGCGTGCCTCAATGGAGCGGTATTCCTGCCACTGCTCCTGCAACAGCTCACGCATCGCAGGCGTTAGACCGTTGCCGTCGTCGGCGAGGATGCTTGGCATATCGCGAACAAAGTATGCGGGGCCAGCTCCGATAGTCAGGCCGTACTCAAGTAAAAATGCACGAGCCTGATTGACGATGGCTGTCTTGCTGGAGACCAGTCTTTGCCGAACTCGATGTAGCGCCTGCAGATCGAGTTGTGCTTCCGTCTTCGGCTGCGTGAAGCGCATGGTGGGACGGGAAATCGCCTCGGCAATAGCCTCTGCGTCGACGATATCGGTCTTGTTCGACTTAACAAACGGTTTGACGAACTGAGCCGGCACGATACGGACCTGATGTCCCTGACCAATCGCTTTGCGAGCGAGCCAGTTACTACCAGGGCACGCCTCCATCCCGATGATCGTTGGTGACGCACGCGCCAGGAACTCGAGCAATCGCTCACGCGTAAATCGGTTCCGGAACACCGGTTTTCCCTTGGCGTCGAGTCCGACGACGTGGAACACGGACTTCCCGATATCGATGCCCATGCGGGCGATCGCAGTAGAGCATTGCTGGCTCATGGCACACCTCCGAGGACGGAAACAGGCGTCGGCCCAGATTACGCGATTACGGGAGGGGCGGACCATCCTATTAATGGATAGCGCACTCGCCCTTGCTGCCGCAGGACGACCAGTGAAGCTGGTCTGTGAAGTTCTCGGCGTGTCGCGCTCGAACGTATCGGCACGACTGTCGCGTCCGGCTACATGGCGGGATGGCCGTCAATCGAGGCAGACCGACGATGCGAGCGTGGTCGAGGAAATCCGCCGCGTCGTCGGCAATTTGCTCAGCTATGGCTATCGCCGGGTTTGGGGCACGTTGCGCAACGAACGCGTCGCGCTTGGGCTGGTGCCGTTCAATGCAAAGCGCGTCTATCGCGTCATGCGCACGCATGGGCTGCTGACGCAGCGCCGACCGATTCCACCTCGGCCACAACGTCGGCACGACGGCAAGGTGGCCGTAGCGCGCAGCAATCAGCGATGGTGCTCCGATGGATTCGAGTTTCGCTGTGACAACGGCGAGCCGCTGCGCGTGACGTTCGCGCTGGACTGCTGCGACCGCGAGGCGATGAGCTGGGCGGCCACGACGGCAGGTCACAGCGGCGACATCGTGCGCGACGTGATGCTGGCTGCGGTGGAAAATCGCTTCGGCAATGCGTTGCATACGCCATCCGAAATCGAGTGGTTAAGCGACAACGGTTCGGGCTACACGGCCGACGACACGCGCAGGTTTGCGATGGACATTGGCCTGAAGCCATTGACCACGCCGGTGTGCAGCCCGCAAAGTAACGGTATGGCCGAGAGCTTCGTGAAAACCATGAAGCGCGATTACGTTGCCTTCATGCCGAAGCCAGACGCGGCGACTGCTGCGCGTAATCTAGCCATCGCGTTCGAGCATTACAACGAGAAGCATCCCCATCGCGCGCTGAAATACCGCTCGCCTCGCGAGTTCCGGCGCTCGATGGAATCAGCAACCTTAGTGTGATGCTGTGTCCGGGATTACAGGGTCAACTCCAGTGAGTGCTGGGGCCTCCAGGTGTGAAAGCTCCGTGAGGGGATAGGCGCAACCAAACGCGAAACATCTGGCAGAGTCGTCGGAGCTCAGTGAGAGCGAGTGTTAATGGGGGGTCCGATGGTATAGACACCCCACTGTCATTCATTGATATACGCGTTGACCGCATCAATGAGATGCGCAAGGAGAGGACTCGTATTGTCCGTCCGCCAAACAAAGTCGAGGGTAAGGGATATATCGAGGCCTTCAACCAGGAAGAATTGAACGTCTTTACAACCGCGGCTTACCTGGGATTCAGGAACCACAGCGCAACCGACGCCTGCTGAGACGAGACCTAGCAGCGTGGGCATGTCTGTCCCTACAATTCCCCTGTCGATGGGAGTGAAACCAGCGCGTAAAAACGAGCGCAGCAGTGCGTCGTGGAAAGCAGGTCCGCGCTCGCGTGGGCCCAGTAAAAATGGATGGCTAGAAAAGTCAGTCAACTTTAAGGGAACTCCCTTCGGAAGACGAAGACTACTCGATACAGCAATGCCCAATCGGTCACTCAGGACTGGAATCCCCGTTAATTCTTCGTCCCAAGGAGACCGCCATGCGGCTATCCCGGCATCAAGCTCTCCGCGCTTGATGGAATCCATCTGCTGCTTGGACAATGCAGGTGTCATGACGACGTTCACCGCCGGCGAGCGCTCCACCAGCGCTCTAAGCGAGTGCGCCAACGAAGGAACCCAGCTGTAGCCGGGCAGCACTCCTATATGTAGCGTTCCTGATGTACCGTCTACCGCATTGCGAATGTGCTCTTTCAGTGCGCTGGCCTTGCTTAGGATTTCCTCTGCACGAACTCGCAGCTCCTCGCCCGCAGCAGTAAGCACCACACCGCGAGCTCTCCTGTAAAACAGCTGAGCAGCCATAGCGCTTTCGAGCGCGGATACCTGCCTGGACAAGGCTGGTTGAGCGATGTGCATTCGGCGCGCGGCTTCCGCGATGCTGCCGCAGTCGGCGACAGCGACAAATAGTCTGAGTTGGCGTAAATCCATTGGTATCCATTGGTTCTGTGTAATAACCCAGTGAAACCTGCACAGGGTATGCGGCAAAAACGAATGCTTCCCTCGGCGTTTTCATCTTAAGCGCCGGATGGAAACGTCGATGGCTGTCGAACCGTACCCGCCAAGTAATTCCGTCGAATCGAGGTAGTTCACCGCTGCCGGCGTCATCCAGTCATCACCGCTAACCCAGAGCAGGCGCTCGTCGGTCGACCAGCACTCGCTTGGCGCAGTCGCGGCCGACCGTATGGCTTGAACGCCTAGTCGGAATGCACCGGCCGTTTGCGAACCTGTCGTGCTCCCAACTGGAAGTTGCGCGGCACCACTCTCCCATCGCTTTCCTTCGTGGTGCTCTCGGAATCATTTTGACACAGCCGATATTCCCGTATATGATAATTATCCAATGAACATCCAACTCGAGGCTTGGTACGGTCTCGGTCCGGCGCGCAACGGGACAACGTCGCTCCGTTAGAAATGGGGAAGTGTCCAACAATCGTTGTGGACCATTTTCAATCCTAGCCAGTATCTACAGAGACTAAGGAGTAGATGTGAAAGTATTTACGGGAGCGCTTTTCACTGAGACGAACACCTTTGCCCCTATGCCTACCAGCGTAGAGTCGTTCAAGTCACGCTGCTTCTTCCCGGCTGGTCATCATCCAGATTACATGACACATGGCGGCGGCCCCCTTTGGGCAGCGCGTATTCGCGCCCGAGAAAGGGGCTGGGAGGTGGTCGAAGGACTAGTTGCGGCGGCTCAGCCCAGCGGCAAGGTTACAAGGCAGGCATATGAGTCACTGCGCGACCAACTTCTGAACGATCTCAAGGACTCCATGCCAGTTGATATGGTCGTTCTTGGCTTGCATGGGGCGATGGTTGCGGATGGCTATGACGACTGCGAAGGGGACACGTTGAAGCGTATCCGTGAAATTGTGGGCGAAAAGGTGACCGTCGGAGCAACCCTGGATCTGCACAGCGCTTTCACGAATGAAATGGTTCAGTACTCCGATGTTCTCATTGCCTACAAGGAATATCCCCACACCGATGTCCTAGAAAGGGCACTTGAACTGGTGGATATCTGTGCCGCACGAGTTGAGGGTCGCCGCTTCCCGGTTGCATCTGTGGTCGACTGCAATATGGCCATCCACGGCATGCATACGACGAACGAACCGATGTCTTCTTTCGTCAGCCACATGAAGGAGTTGGAGCAGAAAAATGAAACCATTCTCTCCGTGTCGCTTATTCATGGCTTCGTATACGGGGACGTTCCAGGCATGGGCATAAAAGCGCTCGTCTACACCGACGACGATAAACGCTTCGGCGACAAGGTCGCGCTCGAACTGGCCCAAAAGATGATCGATGGACGACACGATTTTGGCGCAAGGCCGCTGAGCATAGAAGATGCACTAGACGAAGCCGTTGCGTGTCCAACGGGCCCAGTCGTGTTGGCGGACATTGCTGACAACACCGGAGGCGGAGCGGCCGGTGATTCGACGTTTGTCATCCGCAGTATCTTGAAGCGAGGCCTTAAGAATGTCCTCATCGGCCCTGTATGGGATCCAGTCGCAGTTCGAATCGCATTCGATGCTGGAGAAGGTTCCGTGTTAAACCTGCGGATTGGGGGCAAAGTTAGCCCGGCATCCGGGGAACCTTTAGACTTGCCGGTAAAGGTTCACAAACTCATTACGAGTTTTCAGCAAGGTGGTGTCGCTGCCGGAACCGTCTCCGAAATGGGGGATTCCGCTTTCGTTGAATCAGACGGCGTTTTCTTCGTCCTGGTCTCACTTCGAAATCAAGCGAGCAATATAGATCTATTTACAAAGTTCGGCGCTGACATTTCAAAAGCCAGACTTATCGTTGTGAAATCCAGCCAGCACTTCTATGGTTCATTCTCCAAGGTAGCAGCGAAGGTTGTATATGCGAGCTCCCCCGGTGCATTGACGAGCGACTTGTCAGAGTTGCCCTACAAAAATATCAAGCAGCCAAAGTGGCCGTTTCAAGATGACGCGATAAAAGCGGAACTCGTGGAAATCGACGTCCGCCGCTAAGCATCGGCCATCGCAATAACTGGTCGCTGCTTACTCTTAGATCACCCCGCCTTCGGGCGGAGAGGAACCCAAACAGACCCCTAACAATTCGGCGTGGCCTTTTCCAGTAGAGAGATAAATATGCCCGATAGCGCTATTGAAATAGAGACTGTCGCCCAAAGCAAGATCGTAGCTGGCCCCCGTCTCAAATAAAAGCCTCACCGAACCGCGTAGAACGTATACGTATTCTTCGCCTTCGTGTCGTATGTACTCGGAAAAATCGGTAGTCTTTCGAGCCTTGATGATGGCTCGAACTGGCGTCATTCTCTTATTCGGACGGTCTGCGGCGATTAGTCCGTAACGGTAACAGTCGGTGTCATAGAAGACCTCGTTACCACTGGTTGTATGCACCGCTTCAAGCGCGATGTCGTCATCTGGGTGGCCAAAAAGGTCAGAAAAATCCAGCTTTAATGCTTTTGCTAACGCACCAAATTTGTCGTAGGTCAGCCCGATTTCTCCAAGCTCAGCCTTCGAAATCGTTGAGAGTGTAACGCCTGAGTCCCGAGCCAGGTCTTTCAATGTCAGCCCAAGGGCCTTGCGTCTTGTGCGCAATCTAGCACCGACCTCCGTCCTATTGATCGAAGAGCTTTTTGAATTGGATTGCAGTTCTGGCTCCACTTTTTTCTTCGTTGCCTTGGCAACCGTCTTTGTGCTTACGTTTTTCATCGCGTGAGAACCATCTTTCAAACTTGAGAATCATTGGATTGATAGAGACCGACAGCATCCACCTCGGGCGCCAGAAGACATAAAAGCGCTGGTAGGTCAACGACAAAGCGCATTGTAACGCAGTAGATGCTCGCTAGTGGAACGGCTGGGACGCTAACGTCTTGAAGTCCACACTACCTTGGCTGACTGGCAGAGTCGCACCGGCGCCAATGAGCGTGCTACAGACAAGACGCGCGTTCGGCAGCTGGCAATGGCCTGGCGGCGCAAGGAAGTAGCATTGGCTGAAACGATGGCACTGCTGGTCTAGTGCTGCCCCGCCGGTGTGACGCACGGTCAAAGGAACAAAACTGGCGTCCGAATCACCGCTCTGCGGCATCTTCCGAGCTGCTTACACCAACAATGGGCCTGAAGGGCGCGCGGCGCCTGAGTACAAAGAACGACGTTCCCCACCACCTCAACTTTCACGGACAGATTGATGAGTGACATTAAACGTTTGCGCACCACAGCTCGTATGAGCCAGGCGGTTTTTGCTAACGGCTTTGCCTTCTTTTCAGGCCAAGTTCCGAGCACCCCTGAAGCTTCGATCGCGAGCCAGACCAAAGAAGTCTTCGACAAGATTGATAGCCTGCTTAAGGAGCAGAACATCGGTCGAGAGAATATTGTAAGCGCTACCGTCTGGCTCACCGACCCAGCGCTGTTCGAGCAGTTCAATGCCGTATGGGATGGATGGATTCCTACCGGCCACGCGCCAGCTCGTGCTTGCGTCCAAGCTCAGCTGATGCGCCCAGGGCTTCTTGTGGAAATTGCGGTAATCGCCTCGCTCTAGCCCCCTGGGCACCAACCTACAAATGTAGGACTGGGCCAACGCTCTAAACACCTTACGAACCACGGGAACTCCTGAAGTTTGACTTTGCCATGGCGTGGTTCATCTTCAGGCGTACGCACACAGCATGATGACAAAATCAATAGTTGTTCTCGGAGCGGGAATGGTCGGTGTAAGTACCGCGTTGTCGCTGCAAAGGCGCGGTTATGAAGTGGCCCTTATCGACCGCAAGCGCCCGGGTCTGGAGACCTCCTATGGCAATGCGGGTTTTATTCAGAGAGAGGCCGTTCGGCCGTATGCTTTTCCTCGAGATTGGAAAACTCTTTTTCGAGTGGTCGCCGGCCAAGGAAACCATGTCAATTATCACCTTTCGGCTACGCTCAGGATTCTCCCGACGCTAACAAAGTATTGGCGTGAATCGTCACCTGCGCGTTATGCCAGGACAATTACCGCGTATGCGGCATTGATTGAGCACAGCATATCGGAACACACACGCTACATTGTCGAATCCGAATCGACGGACCTAATCCGAAGAGACGGTTGGCTGGAGGTCTATAGAAGTAAGAGAGCGTTTGACGAAGCCGTCAACTATGCCGCCGAAGTAGCAAAGGAACACGGCCTAAACATCGACGTCTATGCGGGTGCTGAGTTACAGAAGGCGGAATCTGCTTTGAGCGACCGACTTGCAGGCGCTGTTCATTGGCGGGACTCCTGGACGGTGGATGGCCCCGGCGACCTCGTGCAACGCTATAGCGAACTCTTCGAGCGCAATCGCGGAAAAATATATAGTGGAGATGCACAAACACTGCAAGCCGATGGTCCAGGTTGGTCCGTACTGACGGACGAAGGCGAAGTTTCGGCTCAACAGGCCGTAGTCTGTCTCGGTCCTTGGTCTGCTGAGCTCATTCGGCCGTTGGGCTACGATTTCCCGCTATTCATCAAGCGGGGATACCACCGCCACTATGATTCAAGCAGCAACTTGCGGTTGCCGCTGCTTGACGCCGAGCGGGGCTACGCGTTGGTGCCAATGGCACGCGGCCTTCGCATTACCACCGGTGCGGAATTTGCTGACCTGGCATCCGCCCCCACTCCGGGACAACTCTTTGCGGCAGAACGATACGCTACCGAGCTCGTTAAAATTGGAGCACCGGTGGAGGCTACGCCATGGCTTGGAGCGCGGCCCTGTATCGCCGATATGCTCCCTGTCATCGGACCGGCGTGGCGTCACCCAGGGCTTTGGTTCCACTTCGGTCATGGTCATCAAGGCTTCACCTTGGGCCCGGCTACTGCACGCCTTCTTGCTGAACTTGTTTCCGGCGAGACTCCATATGTCGACGCGGCACCATACAGCCCCGAGCGGTTCGCTTAGGTATGCAGCACAAGCCAGAGAGCCCCGCCAAAAGTTGAAGCTCGTGCGCCATAAGTCAAGGCGGTCACACCGCCTTTGACAGAGACGCAATTCCCGTATATGATAATTTTGACGCCTTTACTTCGTCCCAAATCTAACAAAACCACGGTCAAACGAAGTTTTCAATTGGCGCTCAGCAGAGACAAGAAACCTCCTTTTCCACAGAAAAAAGCAGGTTCAACGGAGATGACGTATGGGTATGAAAAATTTAGTAGACAAAGTGAATCATCGCTACGCAGTGTTTGCCTTGATCTATTTGGCGTGGTGCATCTCATACGTCGATCGGTCCGCCATTTCCTATGCTGCCCCAGCAATTGCGAAGGACTTCACACTGAGTCCAGCGAGCGTGGGCATGATCATGAGCAGCTTCTACCTCGGATATGCGCTCATGCAGATTCCCGGCGGCAGGCTCGCAGACAAATACGGCTCCAAAGCCATTATCATCGCTGGCCTTCTCGCTTGGTCACTCTTCACAGGCCTCACTGGCGCCGCGTGGTCGTTCGTGAGCCTGTTGACTATTCGTACCTTGTTCGGTTTCAGCGAGGGTTTGTTCCCCTGTGCGAGTTTCCAGACGGTTGCCGAGAAATTTGAAAAGGCAAACCGGCCGAAGGCCACGACACTGCTAGTTTCGTCCAACTATCTCGGAATGTTCGTTGCGCCCGTGATCATTGCCCCGATGATTCTCTACTTCGGCTGGAGATCTGTATTTCACTACATCGGCCTATTCGGCGCGGCCTTCGCCATCTTCTACTGGGTATTCATCAGAAACAGCAAGGGGGAGAATATTCGTGTGGAGGAGGAGAATATCTCGTTTCGTGAACTGGTTCGAATGCCTCTCATTTGGCAGATTCTGGCGATATGGTTCTGCATCAATATCATCAACGGCGGTCTTGAGTCATGGATGCCTACTTACTTGTTGACAGTACGGGGATTGGACTTGAAAACGGTCTCTTTCGTTGCGCCAATCCCATATCTCATAGCTATGGCAACAACAGCGGTAGGCGGTTGGGTCATCATGAAGTTCTTCGACGGCAAAGAGAAGTATCTGCTGATTTTTGGCACATTTTTTGCGGCCATTTTCATCTATATGATGTACACTGCTTCCACCATCGCTACACTGGTCGTCTTCCAGTGCTGCGTCTATTTCTGCAAATCGGTTGTATTTGCAACGGTCATCGCACTGCCAGCCAAAGCATTGCCAAAGAACCTTGTGGGTAGCGGAATCGGGATGGTGAACGTCGGTGGGCAGTCTGCGGCCTTCGTTGCACCAATGGTAATCGGCTTCATCGTAAGCGGTACGAAGAGCTTTGATGCGGCCTTCTGGTTCCTCATCGCAGCCGCAACCTGCGCTGTCTTCATTGCGCTGCTCGTGAAGCCAGATAGCCTAAGAACGTCAGAGAACGCTGAAGGGAAAGTGGTCGTCAATACTGTCGAAGGCGAACAGCAAGCTTGAGATATGCTCCACAGCATATGCGTAGTTCGGGGTTCGACCAGACGACGGGATTTCTCCAGCGGCCTATGAGTCCGGAGCCTAGCCATATTGTGCGGGGACTATAGCCAGGACCGCGTGGCATACACACGGGCGCAAAGATCCCCCTGTTCAGCAATAAGCGCGCCCGCTTTCCATTTTCGCGCGGGCGCGCACCGCGACATCACGTCAGAAACTAGCGCAAGACGTCTCCACGTTCCACGTCAGCGAATGAATTTGAAGTTTTCTCCGAAGAGCGTCATGTAAGTCTACTAATGAGATAAGCCTGACTATCGGAACGGGACAGCTGACTACTGAAACTTCGGTCTACCAAAACGTCCTGCGAACGGCCCGATGATCGCACCGCTCACCAAGGCGTTATCCAACAAACCTATGCAGTCCTAATGTCAGAAAGCGACCTTCCGGTGCCGGCCATGCTGATGCGGGGCGAGGCGTGCTGACTGAGGTTCTTCTCGGCTACGTGCTGCTAGTTGTCGCGAAGGAAGCGCGCATTTCTTTTACAGAGGACCAACTCGCTGCATGCTTAGCAACCGTGGTGGCGGCGCGCCCGGTATGCGCTCTTTCTGTCCTGGCGGCTCCTCGGGACAGCGGTTCCCATTGGTTGTCGATGCCCGACGAATCGGTTCCTGGCCTTCTTGTGTGTGCAGCGATGGTGTTGCTGTGCGCTACGCTGAGCGTTTGGTCCCCATGGGAGCCTCGGCGCACCAGCAAGTGACCGAGCGATTCGCGCCCGCAGACGACGCGCCGGGGGGGGCATAACTGCGGCCGTCAGCTGCGATTGCGCTACTCGATCTTCCCGACGAGTGGCGGCGTCACCTGTATTTACAATCCGATCAACGTCCCGCCCGGCACGCCCTCGGCCTCTTCGACTTTCTCACCGTCCGGCTCGCAGGCGGACGCACCGGCCAAAAACTGACGAGCAAAGAAAATCCCCAAGTCTCGGAAGGAGGCTTGGGGATTAGAGGTCACACAGGTCTATTGGCTAGCACCGCTGGTCACTCACGCGATCGAGACATGCAAATCGACGCGCGCGGCCGTTGCTCGAACGATCTTGTGAGTGCCGTGTCCCGCATTGGGCACGGCTTCGACCGCAACCAGGCCGGCCTCCCTCAGGATGTCCACATCACGCTTGACCGCACTGCGATCGCGGTGCAGACGTTCGGCGATGGCCGTGATGGAGGCGGGTTCGGCCTTGACTGTACGGAATAATTCGATCCGTCCATGCGTGAGCAGTCGAGCGAGATCCTCCGGGTCTTCAAACATGATTCGAAACTCTCCCGGGATCGCTTCACCCCGATCAGCTGCGCGCGCAATACGCTTGCTTCGGGCGAAAAACTCCTCGGGGGTTCCGATACCGACTTCCACTTGTTTCATCATGCGCCCCTTGACCATGCCTCGATTTTGCGTACAGCAGGAATTTTGTTAATTTCCTGTATGTACGGAGGGTTGCATGTCAGAAAAGTCAGTGCCGAAACGGCAATACACGGACGAGTTCAAAGTCGAGGCCGTCAGGCTTGCCGAATCAGTCGGTCAGCATGAAGCCGCACGTCGGCTCGGGGTGCCGGTGGCGACATTAGGGAACTGGATGCGGCGTAGCCGCCGGGCCGACAGCGTTGGTGAGGCGGGTGGTCGTGAAGCGGTCGCTGTACGAGCAACTCGTCCGATTAGTGAGCTGGAAGCGGAGAACAGACGGCTGCAGAAAACGCACGAGAGGATTCCGAAATGAAATGGAGATCGCAGCCGCCAGGCACTCAGAAAATTGGGATGCCGCCGCTTCAGCGAATGCCTGCGTGGCTACCCAACTACAGAAGGCGCCGCATTCCTAAGAGTTGGCGTGTCAACGACACCTACATCAAAGTCGAGCGGCTATTGGGGAAACTCAGAACGATGGTGCGATTGCGCGCATGCGGCGTCATTCGCCGTAGATGTAGAAGAGAAGTACTTGCGGTCGATCCCGCGGCACTCGTCCCTCTCGAAAATATCGGGGATCACATGATTGATTATTTTAGCAAGTTGAGTTCGAACACGGCATCGAGCCGTGCGATCATGATGTCCTCGGACCCCAAAGCCGAGTTCTCCAATTGCACAACGTTCGCATCCGCGTGCACCCGCTTCTGTCGCGCGAATAGGCCGATGAACGCCGTGTCCGAATGCTGTGTCCAGTGCCTCTGCGGCATTGCCAGCGACGTCGTTCTCTCCGTTTTCCCCAAAGGCGGAAAGACGGGACCCGTCCTCCGTTACTTGCTCGCTGTTCGATCCTCCTTCGTGTGCCACGGCCCGGATTTTTCTGGACACAGATTTGATGTGAAACAGCTGTCCAGAAAAGGAGCTTTTTATGCTGAAGAAGGTGCCCACACAGGCTGTTGCGCCGCAGGCGCTGGAAGGAGCGCGTAGTGCGACTGGAAGCGCCTGCGGCGCGGCCGATGAAGTCAAGCGCTGGTCCACCGGGAAAAAGCGCAGCGTGGTACTTCGCCTGCTGCGCGGCGAGCCTGTCGATGCCGTTTCCCGTGAAGTCGGCGTGCCGATCGCGCGGCTTGAATCGTGGCGTGAGATGGCTCTGGCGGGGATGGACGCGGGCCTGAAGGAGCGGCACAGCGATTCGCTTGAAGCCCGGCTCAATGAGGCCATGCGCCGCGTTGGCGAGTTGACCATGGAGAACGAGATCCTGCACAAGGAACGCGAGCGGCAGGCACGCACCCCTTTAGCCGCGCGGAAGTCGTCGAAATGAGCAACGAGACTTCCGCTGATACCGGCAGGCGCTATGGCCTGAAGCGCGTTTGCCAGACGCTCAATTTCCCTCGTTCGTCGATCCATGCCGAACGCGCCAGGACAAAGGCTACCGTCACTCCCATCACCAGGCTCAAACGCGGTCCCAAACCGAGGGTGCCGGACGCCGCCTTGCTGCAAGCCATCCAGGATGACCTGGAAAGCTCGCCGTTCACCGGCGAGGGGCATCGCAAGGTATGGGCCCGTCTGCGCATTCTGCGCGACATACGGGCCTCGCGTGAGCGTGTGCTGCGTCTGATGCGCGAACACCATCTGCTTTCGCCGTATCGCGGGCCGCGGGGCGAGGCAAATCTCCACGACGGACGGATCACAACCGATACGCCCAACGAGATGTGGGGAACCGATGGGGTTCGCATTCAAACCGTGGACGATGGTCTGGTGTGGGTCTTCGCAGCCGTCGATCATTGCGACGGATATTGCGCGGGCATCCACGCGGTGAAGGCTGGCGACCGCTTCGCTGCGCTTGAGCCTATTGCTCAGGGGCTGCAAAGCGAATTCGGCGGGGTGAGTGCCGCGATCGGAGCGGGACTGACGCTGCGGATGGATCATGGCTCCCAGTACACGTCCGACGACTTTCGGAACCAGCTCAAATTCTGGGGCGTCACGGCGAGCTACGCCTTCGTCGCCGAACCGCAGACCAATGGCGTCTCTGAGCGGTTCAATCGGACCATGAAAGAACAAACGATTCACGGGCGTATCTTCAGGAATGTTGATGAAGTTCGTGACGCTGTCGTTGACTTCAAAGATCGTTACAACCGAGAATGGCGGCTGGAAAAACTGGGCTTCATGTCACCCCTCGAAGCCCGTCAGGCACGGATGTTTAAACAGGCCGCCTGAGTCCCAAAACCGTGTCCAAACAATCCGGGGCGATACACTAGCGCGGTCAACACTCTTGCTAGGGGACGCGACGAATTGTCTGCGCGCCACTTGCAACTCCAAGTAAGCGTATACCGCGAGATCGTGCAAATTAAGCTTATCGCGCCGACGAAGCACAAATTTAGCGCGGCGAACGAGGCTCCTGTAACACTGCATCATTCTCTCTATGAGGAGCCAGAGTTCTCCTCCCGCTTCTTCTAGACGACGTCGAATTCGATTGCGCTCTGCGACAACCGGCTGCGCCACGCAGTCGGTCGAACGACTGGAACAGCAATCGCCGCCGCGGCACACCACCGATCACGCTGGCGGATGATTTCCCGCGTTGAGTCTATTGTCCGGGCGCCGGATTATCTTGATTGTCGCAGCGCCGGTCGCGACAGTGGCAGAGTCGACGCTCAATTCAGCTTGCACGAATACCAGCGTGCCGGTCTGCCGCACGATACGCGAACGTGCCTCGATGAACGCACCGGGACGCACGGCCGCGACGAAATGCGTATCGAGTTGCACCGTCACGCAGGGCTGCCGCCCCGTTGCTTCCCACGCCGCCGTGCTGACCGACTGATCGAGCAGGCTCGCGATCATGCCGCCATGGATCATTCCCGCCGGGTTCACATGCTCGCGCGTCACGAACACGCCGAACACGTAACGATCTGCTTCGCGCCGGCTCCATAACGGCCCGACCAGTCCCATGAAGCCGCTCCGTGCGTGCTCACGCCAGCCGGCGTCGACCAGCCGTTGCGTATCGGCGGTGTCGCTCACGCGCTTCTCTCGACAATCGACGCCGCGATATCCGCCGCCGCTTCACGCAGATCGTGGCCAAGCGCGGCAACGCGCTCCGCGTTCAGTTGCGTCGCGATGCCAACCGCCGCGAGTCCGTATGCCATGCGCCCGGACGGGTTGAGAACCGGCGCCGCAACCACCGTGACGCCCGCGATGTAGTTGCCGCGATCAACGCCGTAGCCATGCTTGCGCGTGGCTTCGACGTCTTTCATCCAGGTGTCCAGCGACGGCGCATTTTGCCAGTGCAGCGCAGCGAATCCCGCTTCGAGTTCAGTCGCGCTGTAGCCGCCAAACGCTGCAACGCAGCGGCCCGTCGCGCTGATCAGTGCCGGAAACCGGCTACCCAGTTCGACGTGCAGACTGATGGACAACTCGTAGCGCGACAATGCCTTCACGACCATGTGCCGCAGTCCGCTCGCCTCGACACCCATGGTGCGCACGCCATAGCGCGAGGCGAGTTCGTCCAGATGCGGCTGCGCGAGCTGACTGAAGCCGCCGCTCTTCAGCGCGCTGCGCGCGAGCGCCAGCATGCCCGCGCCAATCGCATAGCGTTTGGTGGCTCGATCCACCTTCACCAATTCTTCGTCAACCAGCACACGCAGGATGTGCAACGCCGTGCTTGGCACCATCTCGAGCTGATCAGCGACCGCTTTGACGCCGAGCGGCTCTTCGCTCTCGCCGAGCAGCCGCAAGATCGCGATGGCGCGGCTAACCGCGGGCACCGGGCGCACTCGCGGGCCGTCGCCGGCCTTCCCGCTCTCGTCGCCGGACTGGGTTCGATCGTTCATGCCTGTTCTCCTTGTTACTTTTGTCTATAGACAAAAGCATAACGTATTTGACAAAAACGCGCGAGCTTTCTACAGTGTCTCCTAACGAACGACATAACGAACCGGAGACAAAGCAGATGACCAAGTTGACGGCATACACGTCTTATGCCGATGCACAACAGCATTTCAGCGTCGACAAGTTATGGGAGTTGGTGGATGGCGACGCTTCGCAGCTTAATATTGCGCACGAATGCGTGGACCGCCACGCGGCGAGCGGCCGCCCCGCCGTCATCGTCGCTCACGCCGACGGTCACGACGAAATCCTCAGTTTCGCCGAGCTATCCCGCACCTCTTCGCAAGTCGCGCATTATCTCCGGGAACAGGGCATCCAGCCGGGCGACCGCATCGGCGTGATGCTCGACCCGTCGCTTTCTTTTTACGCTTGTCTTTTTGGAGTCCTTAAGGCTGGCGCGATTGCGGTGCCGCTTTTCACGTTGTTCGGTCCCGATGGCCTCAAACTGCGGGTCGAAGACTGCCAGGCGCGGATGCTGTTCACGAATGAACAGAAGGCAACCGTGGCGGCGTCGGTGCCAGGTCTTTCCACGGTAGTCGCTGACGATGCCTGGCTGCAGTCCCTCGCGCACTTTCCTGACCGTTTCGACTGTGCCTCGCATAGCGACGATCTTGCGATCTTCCAGTACACATCGGGCACGACGCGCGAATTGCCCGACGCGGTACGCCATACGCACCGTGCGCTCGTGATGGTCCTTCGCGCGGCGCTCTACGGTACCGGTGTGCGGCCCGGAGAAACGTTCTTCTGCCCGTCGTCGCCGGCATGGGGACACGGACTCTGGCACGGCACGCTCGCGCCGCTCGCACTCGGCGCAACGATCGGTGCCTACTCCGGCAAGTTCGCTCCCGAGCGGCTCTTGCGCGCGCTCTCCGAGCATCGCTTCGACAATATGTCGGCTGCCGCCACGCACTACCGGATGATCCGCAACTCCGGCGTCGCGCATCAATTCGACTACGCACTCTCCAAGCTGTCGTTCACAGGCGAGCCAATCGACAGCGACACGATGGAGTTCGTGCAACGCACGTTCGGCTGCATGGTCTGCAGTATGTATGGCACGACCGAGATAGGTGTGATTCTGGTCAGCTATCCGGGCGCGCCGGACTTTGCCGTGCGGCCCGGCTCGCTCGGCAAGGCAGTGCCCGGCGTGTGCGTCGAAGTGCAGGACGCCAACGGCGTGCCATGCGCACCCGACGTGACGGGCGAACTCGCGGTATGGCGGCGCGGCGCGTGGATTCCAACCAAGGATCTCGGCCGTGTCGACGCCGATGGCTACTTCTATCATCTCGGCCGCGCCGACGACGTGATCATCTCCGCCGGCTGGACCATCAGCGCGGTCGAAGTCGAAGACGCGGTCCTCAAGCATCCCGACGTACGTGAAGCCGCGGCGATTGGAGCACCTGATGCTTTGCGCGGGCATGTTGTCAAGGTTCTGGTCGTTACGCAGCGCGATGGCGACGATACGTTTATCAAGGAAATTCAGGATTACGTACGACAAAAGCTGAGTCAGCACGAATATCCGCGCATCGTGGAGTTCGTCGACGAACTGCCTCGTAATCCGGCCGGCAAGATCAATCGCAAGGCGCTGCGCGAACGCGAGCGTCAAGCCGCGGCCAGCGCCGCTTGATGCAGTACCCCCCCGAGAACACGTAGACACACCTCGCCAATCAGGAGAAGACGCATGGCCGAAGATCAGCTGATGTTCCCCAAAATCACCGAGCAGGGTCTCGAAGACCTCAAGCGGCGCATCGGCGTGAAGGTTGGACCGACGGTCGAGCCGTGGTGCTATGAAGCCACGCGCGACAACATTCGCCACTACGCGCACGGCATCGGCGACGACAACCCGCTGTGGTGCGATCCCGAATACGCGGCGCAGACCCAATATGGCGGCCTGATCGCCTTGCCGAGTTTCCTGTTCACCACGAGCCGCATCATCTCCGGCTACGTGGGCGGTCTGCCCGGCGTGCACGCCATGTGGTCGGGCGCCGACTGGAACTGGCACAAGGCGGTCCACCGCAACGACACCATCACCACCGAAGCGCGCCTCAAGGATCTGATCGAGCACGACACACGCTTCGCGGGCCGCGCGGTCCAGCAGATCTATCACGTCGACTTCTACAACCAGGACGGCGATCGGGTCGCCGATGCGGATAGCTGGTGTTTTCGCACCGAGCGCGACCATGCGCGCGAGAAAGGCACCAAGTACACTGAGGTCAAGTCGCGCGCGCCGCGGCTGTACTCCGAGCGTGAACTGGCCGAGGCGTATGAACTGTACCGGCACGAACCGGTGCGCGGCGCGCAAAAACGCTACTGGGAAGACGTCGCCGAGGGCGAGGAACTGCCGGTCATGCTGAAGGGACCAATGACGGTCACCGGCTTCATCGCTTATGCCCAAGGCTGGGGCGGGCTGTATATCCGTGCGAACAAGCTTGCCTGGCAACTGGTCGATGCGCATCCGGGCGCGGGCATCAAGAACCGCTTCGGCATTCCCGACTGCCCGGAGCGCGTGCACTGGGAAGAGGAGTTCGCGCTGCGCGTCGGTGCGCCGGGCGCCTATGACTACGGTCCCGAGCGCTGCTCCTGGCTCACGCATCACATGACGAACTGGATGGGCGACGCAGGCTTCCTGCGGCGTGCGCACTGCAAGATCCGCCGCCACAATCCCGCTGGCGACATGCTGTTCATCACGGGCAAGGTGCTGCGCAAGTATGTCGAGAACGGCCGGCATCTGGTCGAAATCGAGCAGGAAGCGCGCAACCAGGACAAGGAGCTTTCCGTGCTCGGCGGCGGCGTGGTCGAGTTGCCGTCGCGCGGCTGAGCGCTTCCAGAAGCGTGTGGCAGTACCGAGGGCCGGGCACAACGGCCCCTGTCGAACATCAAGACTGGAGACATTGGATGAGTGATTCGTCGGACGCGCCGTATGCCTCAGGCTGTACGCCATCAGGGGCGTTGCACGGGTTGAAGGTCGTCGATCTTTCGCGTGTGCTCGCCGGTCCGTATGCGGCGCAAATACTCGCCGATCACGGCGCGGACGTGCTGAAGGTCGAGCCGCCGCAAGGCGATGAAACCCGTGAGCTGGGCCCGCCCTTCGTTGGCGACAGCGCCGCGTATTTTCACGGCTTGAACCGCAACAAGCGCGCCATCGCGCTCGACCTTTCTAACGCCGCCGGTCGCGAAGTGTTGCTGCGCCTGCTTGCCGACGCCGACGTGCTAATCGAGAACTTCCTGCCCGGCACCATGCAGAAGTGGGGCCTCGACTATCACAGAGTCCTCGCAGAGCGCTTTCCGAAGCTGATTTATTGCCGCATCTCCGGCTTCGGCGCGAGCGGTCCGCTCGCGTCGATGCCCGGCTACGACGCGGTCCTGCAGGCGTTCTGCGGGCTGATGAGCGTGAATGGCCACGCGGCGGCGGGCGCGACACGCATCGGCATTCCGATCGTCGATACCGCGGTGGGACTGTCTTCGGTGATCGGTATCCTGCTCGCGCTCGCCGAGCGTCATCGCTCGGGGCAAGGGCAGCTCGTTGACACGTCGTTGTTCGAAACCGCGCTGAGTCTGCTGCATCCACACCCCGCCAACTGGTTCGCGTCGGGCGCAACGCCGAAACTGACTGGCAACGCGCACCCGAACATCTCGCCGTATGACACCTTTACCGCCGCCGACTGCGACGTGTTCATCGGCGTCGTCAACGACGGCGCGTTCCGGCGCTTCTGCGACGTGATCGGCCATCGCGAATTGATCGACGATGCGCGCTTCGCGACGAATCCGCTACGCGTGACGAACCGCGCCGCGTTGCGCGAGGCGCTCGAACCCATTCTGCGCAACTTCAACGGCACACCACTGTGCGCGAGCCTGACCGAAGCGGGCGTGTCCGCATCGCGCATCCAGTCGATTGCCGATGTACTCACGCATGCGCAAACGCGAGCGCGCGACATGGTGGTCGAACTGCCGGACTATCGCGGCGTCGGCATTCCGGTCAAGCTGTCGCGCACGCCCGGTTCGGTTCGCAGCGCACCACCGGCGTTCGCCGCGCATACCGAAAACGTGCTGCGCGACGTGGGCTACTCGGCACGCGACATCGATCAATTGCTGTCCTCCGGCGTCACGCCGACCACGCGTCGCCACAAGCGCTAAGCCGATCCGCCGACGCGCAGCTGCCGTTTTGCCGTTTCACGAACGATAACGACGCCGCCCACGAGGCGGCCGCACGGAGACGAAAATGACTGACAACCCTACGGCTGTCACGCGGATGACGCGTGACGACCGGCGTGTTCTGTTCGCGTCGTCGCTTGGCGCGGTATTCGAGGCCTATGACTTCTATCTCGCGGGTTCGCTCGCGACGATCATCAGCAAGCAGTTCTTTGCCGGCGTCAATCCCGCCGCCGCGTTTGTCTTCACTCTGCTCAGCTTTGCGGCGGGTTTTGCGGTGCGGCCGTTCGGCTCGATTGTGTTCGGCCGAATCGGCGACAAGGTCGGACGCAAATATACGTTCCTGTTCACGATTTCGGTGATGGGCCTCTCGACGTTCATTATCGGCCTGTTGCCCAACTTCAATCAGATCGGCATCGCAGCGCCCATCCTGTTCATTGTGTTGCGCTTGCTGCAAGGACTGTCGCTAGGCGGTGAATACAGCGGTGCCGCCACTTACGTAGCGGAGCACGCACCCGATGCGAAACGCGGTGCATGGACCGCGTGGATCCAGACACCCGCCACACTCAGCCTGCTGCTCTCGCTGATCGTGATACTCGGTGTGCGTTTCACGGTGGGCGATGCCGCATTTGCCGACTGGGGCTGGCGCGTGCCATTTCTCAGTTCCGCGATCCTGCTCGCGGCGTCCGTCTGGATTCGCCTGAAGCTGCACGAGTCACCGGTGTTCAGCCGCATGAAGGCGCAAAACCGCGGCTCGCACGCGCCGTTGACCGAGGCTTTCGGGCAGTGGCGCAATTTGCGTCTGGCGCTGATCGCGCTGTTCGGGCTGGTCGCGGGCCAGGCTGTCGTGCTCTATACCGGCCAGTTCTATGCGCTCTTCTTCCTCACGCAGACGCTGAATGTCGACATCATGACGGCCAACCTGCTGATCGGCATTGCGCTCATCATCTGCACACCATTCTTCATCGTCTTCGGCGCACTATCCGACCGTGTCGGCCGCAAGCCAGTCATCATGATCGGGTTGCTAGTGGCGGCGTGCGCGTATTTCCCCCTATTCAGGGGGCTCACGCACTTCGTGAATCCCGCGCTCGAAGCCGCACTCGACCACGCACCGATCCAGGTCGTCGCGGACCCGGGCGACTGCTCGTTCCAGTTCAATCCGACGGGCACTGCGCACTACGTCACGTCGTGCGACGTCGCGAAGCAGGCACTCGCGAAGGCCGGCCTCAGCTATGCAAACACACCCGCTCCGGCGGGCACCATCGCGTCGGTGCGTGTCGGCTCGGTCGAGGTACCCGGCTATCGCGCAACGGATGCGAGCGCCAAGGCCGACGAGGCACGCTTCAGCGCCGCGCTCGTCCAGGCACTGGCACAAGCCGGCTATCCGCAGCGGGCCGATCCCGCGCAGATCAACTGGCCGATGGCGATCGTGATCCTGATCGCGCTGGGCCTGCTTATCACCGCCACTTATGGCCCGGTCGCTGCCGTGCTGGCCGAGATGTTCCCGACGCGCATCCGCTACACCGCTGTCTCGCTGCCGTACAACATCGGTAATGGCTGGTTTGGCGGCTTCCTGCCGGCAACGGCGTTCGCCATCGTCGCCGCGCGGGGCGACATCTACGCGGGCCTCTGGTATCCGGTCACGATCATCATCATGACCTTCGTGGTTGGCGTGTTCCTGCTGCCTGAGACGAAGGGCGTGAGCCTCGAAAGCGATCCCGCACCCGCGCCCGCTCCGCTCGCCGCAGGTGGCCTTGAACCCATGCACGCAAGCGCGTCCGCAAAAAACCTGGACGCGTGATCAGGAAGGCATGTTCCTGATCACGCGTTTCCGAATGGATAATATTTCGCATTACGAAATAAAAAACATAATAGAACGGAGACAATCATGAAAAAACTAATAGCCAGGACAGCTTCCTTTGGAGGTTGCCTGTGCGTCGGCATGTTGTCACAGGCAGCGCTTGCACAGTCGTCGGTGACCATTTACGGGATCATAGATCAAGGCATCAACTACATCAGCAACGCACAGGCGCTGAACGCAGCAGGCGCACGGGTGGGTAAAACGCAGTGGACGACAAGCAGCACAGTGATGGCCGGCAACCAGCTCGGCTTTCTCGGCACCGAGGATCTCGGCGGCGGCTACAAGGCGATCTTCCGGATTGAAAGCGGCTTCGATATTGGCACCGGGAAACTGCAGGAAGGAGGCACATTCTTTGGCCGCCAGGCCTATCTGGGCATGACGACGCCTTATGGATCGGTGACGCTCGGCCGCCAGTACGACTCGGTGGTCGATTTCCTGCGGCCGCTTTCAGCGGCAACCGTGGGTGGGGGTGGCACCTTCACCGCGCACGGCAACGACATCGACAACTTCGCGAACACCTACCGCACCAACAATGCGGTCAAGTACATGAGCCCTACGTGGCGAGGCCTCACCGTCGGCGGTATGTACAGCTTCGGCGGCGTCGCGGGATCCATGACGCGCAACAGCATTTATTCGTTCGGCGCCTCGTATGGCGCAGGACCGTACAAGGTCGCGGCGGCCTATTTGAAGGTGCACGACCCGAACCAGTCGTTCTTCGGCAACAATACGTTGAGTTCGGCAACCGGCAACAACGCCGGCACGGTGACCGGCGTTCAGTCGAACCCGGTGTACAGTGGCTTTGCGTCGGCCAGCACGTATCAGGTGATCGGAGCCGGCGCGCAGTACGGCACGAGCAGCTTGATTGTCGGCGCGAACTATTCGAACGTGCGGTTCGGCGACCTCGGCGATCCGAATTCGGGCACGCTGTCCATAACGAATCCGCTCGGCTATCACGGCACAGCGGTGTTCAACAGCTATGCCGCGTACGTGCGTTATCTGCCGAAACCGTACATCGCCTTGACCGGCGCGTATGACTTTCTGACCGGTGGTGCGATAGACGGCAAACCACCCGCCCATTACAACCAGTTCAACGCAGCCGCGCATTACCTCCTGTCGAAACGGACAGATTTGTATGCCCTCGCAACGTATGTGATCGCGAGCGGCACCGATTCGACGAACCAACCCGCGGTGGCTTCGATCCTGACGGTGACGCCGTCTAACAACTCGCGTCAGTTGATCCTGCGGCTCGGCATCATGCATTTCTTCTGAGCTCGGGCGGCCTGCCTTCCCGAACCGCACGGCGTGCAACCAAGGATCCCACCGTCGCGCTCCTTGACGCACCAAATCGCAGAGGCAATCGGACGAGGCGCAGCAAGCGCCTGTAGTTCAGGACGTTGCCCTTGGTATGGCTGAATTCGCCTCGGCCTTGATTGCACGAATTTGATCGTCAAAGATCACCGTCTCGTGCCCCTGCCGTCGGCGGCGCAGTTGAATCTAGTAAGATAAGTTTAATTCTCTCAAGGGTAGATAAACATATTTTTCGAGTCCTTCCCCTGAGCATCAAAGGATTGCGCGAAAATTATACATAGGGATCCAGAATAAATGATGGTCAACAGGGGCTAGAGGATCTTTCGATCGACTATCATCCATTTTGAAACAACGCGATCCGACTGCGAACGGGCACGTCTGTGAGTATGTCGAAAGTACGATGTCGATAAATGTACTCGCCCCCGCGCTCTGCATTTCGTCCATCGACCGACACTAGTGTCTCGGCTTTTCTAGGCCAAGACAGAGGCCTGAGGCCGCGTTCGGCAGTCTCCCGCGCAAACGGCCACCGTTTGCCTACATGTACGTGACATGCTCTCGTTGATCGCTCAGTTGAGTGGGTCTCATCGTTCGTGAATTATCGTGACATGGCGTGAGCATCACTTGCTCCATCCAGCCTCATCGCGCGAATTGCTAACGAATAGCGAAGGTTGAACGCCTTGTTTTTCCCGAACAACCAATTATGATGGTGATTGTTGATGCACTGCCTGAGTGCGTGAGTTGTCCCTCAAGCACTGGCGCTCATCTCTCGCATTCGCGGTCGTGCTTCGTCTCTTCGTCCGGACCACCGCGGGTCTATTTGACTAGAAGCCCTCCTTGCTCCTCGCCTTGGGATTAAAGTCGTTCTCCGCAGATCCGCCGATTCTTTTCCGCTCACGAGAGCGTCGTAGAGCAGCCCGTCGAGTTCCGGATGGTTCGACGTGACGTCGGTGCTATGCACGCTAGTCCATCGCATGATCAGCGCACTTCGAGCGCTGATCCCTTGCTCGAATGCCCGACTCCGTGACATCTAATGCGAGCCGGATCTCGGGAGCTTGTCGTTTGAGCGCAGCGCGTGCGGCTCGCGAACGGCTCGAGTAAAAACCGATTACAAAACATTGTTTATTGGTCAGCGCCCCCGAACCGAGAGGATTGCAGCATGCCCGCACCGACCAGTATGAAACCGCTCTACCTAGATCTTCCTGCAGTCGCTGCCGCCGTCTCGCTCTCGGAAACGAGCGTACAAAAGCTCGTTCGCGAAAGCCTGTTCCCAAGGCCCCGGATGTTGTCCGGCCGTCGCGTCGCATGGCTCACCCGCGAGGTCGAAGCGTGGGCCGAGGCCCGACCCGTGTCGGATCTCCTCCCTCCCCCGAACACCGGCCATAACAATCGACGCCATCGCGCTACTTCCTCGCAGGATACGTGGCTGCGATCTCCTCAAGTCGATGCGACAAGCGGGTAAGCCAGTCGCGCCGCTCCCTGTCGTAGGTGTGACGGTTATAGATTCCAACAACGCCCGGCTGCACATGACCGAGTACCGCTTCCCCGATTTCATTCGGGCAACCGAGCGTTGCCAGAAGCGTGCGGGTCGTTCGCCGAAGGTCATGGGCCGACCAGTGCGTGACCGGCAGACGCGGACGGTCGTGTTTCGGAGCGATCTTGCAATATGGCTGATGATAGTAGACGCCGTGCTGGATCACGGTCTGGTTCATCGACGTACCTCGCGATGACGAAGGAAACAGGAAGGGTCCCCTGGCCTGGACCAGCCGGCGACGCACGACGACCTCGGCGCGGCCGATGAGCGGCACTCGCAAGTCCGTTGCTCTTTCGTTATGGAGCCCCTTGGTCTTGTGCTTCGGGATGGTCCACCACAGCCCGCCAGCCTCCTCCGCAATCTCGGTCTCCTCCATTGCGACGATTTCGCCGCCCCTTGTGCCGGTCCAAAGGTAGAGCGTCAATGCGTCGGCAACGGTCAAGCTGAAGTTCGGCAACCACCGGATCAGCGTGCCAAGCTCGTCTACCGAGAGGACCCGTTTCTGTGTCCCCGTATACTTCCCCTCGACCTTGCGCCCCTTGCTCTTCAATCGCCCCCTTAGAACCTCCCGCCACCAGTTAGCGGTGTCCTGCGGAAGGCGACCCGCATCGAGCGCATAATGCCAGGCACACCCAAGTTCCATCCGAAGCCGTGACGCCAGCATGGGCGTGGCCCGGTACGACTCAAGGAAATCAAACGCCTGTGCACGGGTGATGGTCGCCGCGCGCATATCTGCAATCGGTCCCAGCATCGCCTTGAAGATGCGCGCGACCTCGACCGCACCCTTCGTCTTGCGGTTCACCTCCACGTACCCTTCGAGATAGTCGCGGCAGAGCTGCTTGACGGTGTAATCCTCTGGTGATGGACGGGCTGCCGCGCGTTCCTTCTTTCGACGCAGAGCCGAGAGCTCGGCGCCAGTATCACGCTCGACGCGGTTCTTCTCCCACGCAGCGATCGCTGCTGCAAACGCCATCGCCGGCCATTCGCCAAGTTTCACCTGTCGCATCCGGCCGTCAACTGGTGACTTGTAGCGATACGTCCACGACTTGCGGCTCGTCGAAGCCTGCAGGCGTAGTCCCGGAAATCCCTCAAAGGTCATGTGCTCCCCGCTGGGCAGCCTGGCCGCGACACGTGCATCAAAGCGCATTCTTCCCTCGGCGTAGGTTTTTTCCGAGAGAAGGATACGCGGCGTAGGTTTTCTTCACAACGGCCCAAAAACCTACGCCGAAGTAGCGAGTTTAGGTGAGTGGAAACAAGTGTGGATGCATCAGCCGAGGCGGCGAACAGAATTTTTTTCTTTGAAAATTCAATAAGTTACCATCATTATTGGACGCATCTGGATAACCTCGGACAGGACTGGAATTTCTACTATTCGTTTTCTTCGAAGTAATGCCCGAACTTCACCTGCTTCGTGCGGATATAACGCTCGTTTTCCTCGCGCACGGGCACCGCAAGCGCCACGCGCTCGCAGACGGGAATGCCGTGCTTCGCGAGCGTGTCGAACTTTGCCGGGTTGTTGCTCATCAGCCGCACCGACGTCACGCCGAGGATCCTGAGGATCGCAGCGGCCGAGTCGTATTCGCGAGCGTCGTCGGGCAGGCCGAGGTCGAGGTTCGCCTCGACGGTGTCCCGCCCCTGCTCCTGCAGTGCGTACGCGCGGATCTTGTTGCTCAGGCCGATCCCGCGCCCTTCATGACCGCGCAGATACAGCAGCACGCCGCGGTCTTCGGCAGCGATGTAGCGCAACGCGAGATCGAGCTGCTCGCCGCAGTCGCAGCGGTACGAGCCGAACACGTCGCCGGTCAGGCATTCGGAATGCAGCCGCGTCAACACGGACTGCTCACCGGCAACGTCGCCCATCACGAGCGCGAGATGTTCGGCATCGCTGCCCGATACGCGAAACGCGTATGACTTGAACGTACCGTAGCGCGTGGGCAGCGACGCGGTGGCGACAAGTGTCACGCACTCGTCGGCTTGGCCGTTGCCCGGCGTGGGCGATTGGGGACGCGAAGACATCATGAATTCAATCGAAACGTTCAGGAATGTAGGAGTTGTGTGGATAGTGCGTGACGGGAGTTTACCGCTAATCTGGAATCGTCACGCGACTGCCGCCACCTGCGCGGCTATACTGGGCTCGTCGGGTGACACGCATCACGCCCTGCCAGCCCAGCATCGACCTGCACACGGAGAAAGCGAATGAGCACGACTGTCGCGCAGATTCTCAAGGCCAAGCCGGATTCGGGCCGCACCATCTACACCGTCACAAAGACCGATCTCGTCTACGACGCCATCAAGCTGATGGCGGAAAAGGGCATCGGCGCGCTGCTGGTCGTGGACGGCGACGACATCGCGGGCATCGTCACAGAGCGCGACTACGCGCGCAAGGTCGTGCTGCAGGATCGCTCGTCGAAGGCCACTCGCGTCGAGGAAATCATGACGGCAAAGGTGCGCTACGTCGAACCCTCGCAATCCACCGACGAGTGCATGGCGCTGATGACCGAGCACCGGATGCGCCACCTGCCCGTCCTCGACGGCGGCAAGCTGGTCGGCCTCATCTCGATCGGTGACCTCGTCAAGAGCGTGATCGCCGATCAGCAGTTCACGATCAGCCAGCTCGAACACTATATCCACGGCACGCCTGCGGTCACGTCCGCCTGACCCGCTCCAGCAAAAAAGGCCCAAACGCGTGAGCGTCTGGGCGGAAAGCCGCCGGAATGCGGCGACGGAGGTTCTGCTCCTGCGGGCGGATGACGCGCGCAACTGGCGCGCGTCTCGTCGAATAAGCGGTGCGCTCGGGCAGACCCGGGGACGATCAGTTGCCGAAGTAGACCGAGTTCACGGGATTCGGTGCTTCACGCGTCATGCGACGGCCGGCTTGCGCGGCACCCGTCGCGACGGCACCGTAGCCACTCGTATCGGCATGCGCGAGCATCGGCTGATTCGGTTGAATGCGTTGTTCGGCGGCCTGGATGTTGTCCGGATACTGCGAATCGCTCGCCAGCGGCTTGTAGCCGTTCTGTTCGAGTTGCACGAGCTCGGCCTTGACCTGGTCGCGGGTCAGCCCCTGCTCGGACTGTGCAAACGATGCGATCGGGGCGGCAAGGACGGATGCGGCGATGGCTGCGTAGATGATCGACTTCATGATTTACCTCCGGAATATGTTCTCTTATGGCGTCGCCTCGGCAGGACTGTCTGAAGCGATTGAATCCAGTGTAGTTCTCGCCACTCCAAGGGGAAACCCTTAGTTTGAACATACAGCGTTGCGATTTCGACAAAAATCACCGGCTTTTCTCGGCTGATATCGCGTCAACTTGCTTCACTCGCACAACAATCGCTGACGAATTGCCGACAGCCAAATCACATATCCCGAAGGTTGTGTTGTAGAATCGTAAGGTTTTATACGTCAATCGACCTTCCATTCACCATGTACGCGCTCACGCCCCTTTCGGTTTCGCCGTCCGGCCCGGCCGGCGTGCGCGCGCGCGCCGGTCATCCGGCGCATCCCCTCGCTCGACGCACGGCCCAGGCGCCGCTCGCCCCTGCCCGGCGCCTGATCTGACGGCTCGGTCTCCTCCCGGAGCCAGGTCAGACAGGCTCCGGGCGATCCTCATAGGCACGCCACGCCTGCCCCTGCCGATCATTTGGAGAACTGCCATGAAACAACGCCTTTACCAGTTGACCGAACTCGACGTCGCTCGCCTCGAGAAGCACGCCGAACACAACCCGCGCTTCCAGACGATGCTCGATACGCTGCTCGAGCGCGCCGACATCGTCCAGCCCGACGCCATCAAGGCGAACGTCGTCACGATGAACTCGCAAATCACGCTGCTCGACGAAGCGACCCAGGAACAAGCCACCTGGACGATTGTTTATCCGGATGCTGCCAATCTCGAGCACGGCCGCCTGAACGTCTTCTCGCCCGTCGGCATGGCACTGCTGGGCACCCAGCGTGGCCAGATGGTCAAGGTGATGCAGCCGAGCGGCGCCGAAAAGTTGATGAAGGTCGCCGCGATCGTGTTCCAGCCGGAAGCCAACGGCGAATACACGCGCTGACGCCACCTGCCGCCGGCACCGCGCCGCAACGGCGCTCAACGAAAAAAGCGAGGCACGGGCCTCGCTTTTTTGCATCCGGACGATGCGAATCGTCGACAACACATTCCGCAGACGAAAAAAAAGGCGCCCGAAGGCGCCTTTTTCGATGCTGCGTAGCGGGTTACCCCGCCGTCACGCTTAGAAGCGGTGACGCAGACCAACCGTTGCTGCGGTTTGGTTGATCGACGAGCTCGGCAGCGTGTTGATGTCGCCGTTGTAGATCGATGCGCCAACGCCGTTCTTCGCTGCACGCTGGTAAACAGCTTGTGCGTAGACGTCCGTGCGCTTCGACAGTGCGTAGTCAGCTTGCAGACCGAACTGGTTCCAGTGCGTGCTGCCGTTGTTGATCTTCGCGTTCGTGTACGTGTAAGCAGCGCCCAGGCCGAGAGCCGGCGTCAGGTTGTACTTTGCGTTGACTTCGTAGTTGTCGGTGCGAACCGAACCCGTGCCAACTGCATTGTTGTCCAGACGTGCTTGCGTCCATGCAGCGCCGACTTGTGCCGGGCCGAATGCATAACCAGCAGCAGCACCGTACGTGCGGACGCGGCCTTGGCTAGCGATGCCACCGATTGCCGACGACGTTGCGCCGTTACCGTTGGAACCGTCACCCAGGTTTGCTTGCGAGTATGCAGCAGCCAGCTTCAGACCTTGGAACTGGTATGCAGCACCCGCGCTGTATGCACGGTTGTTGCCGAAGTTCGTGTTGTTCGAGAACGAGTACGTGCCGCCGAATTGCAGGCCAGCGTAGTTCGCGCTCGTGAACTTGACCGTGTTGTTCGATGCGACGTCGCCGTTCGTGCTCAGGCGGTCGAGGTTCAGCGGGTGCGCGAAGTACGTGCCGCCCCACGAACCCGTTGCCGTCAGCGGCGCCAGGTAGTCTTGCGTTGCGTCATACTGCTTACCCAGCGTGACCGTGCCGTACTGGCTCGACAGGCCGACGAAAGCTTGACGGTTGAACATGCCGCCGTTGTTGCCCAGCTTGCCGTTACCGATGCCGAAGCCGCTTTCCAACGTGAAGATTGCCTTCAGGCCGCCACCGAGGTCTTCCGAACCACGCAGGCCGAAACGGCTTTGGTCGATACCCGAGCCCATCGACCACAGCGACTTGCCGTTCACCGGCTTGCCAGCTGCGTTAACGCCCGTTGCGACGTTGCTTTGGTAGGTGATGCCTGCGTCCAGCACGCCGTACAGCGTGACGCTGCTTTGCGCGTGAGCGACGGTAGCGAACGATGCTGCAGCTGCTGCAACGATCAGAGTCTTGTTCATTCGTGGAGCTCCCTTCTAAAAAGAGGCAGGTCTCGCGACCTTGTTCATAAACGGTCTGCAACCGCCCGGGAGCGCCATCGATCCTGCTGGCCGCGCCCGGATAGTTGCCCGTTTGGGAACCGTGAGTTTAGGGGTGTACCCTAGGCGAGCGATCCGCAAATAAAGAAATAAGCTTTTCCAGAACTAGAAATAATAGAAATGGGGCCGCGTTATAAGTATTTGTTTTGACGTTTGTTTTTGACTTCTTGACGGGGGCTTTTTGGAGGCTTCCATCGCATCATTCTTTCATGTCATCGTCTTGACGGTTGCATAGAAACAACAAACGGATTCGGCAAGACACCCCGTAATCAGTAAATTTTACCCGATTTAGCCTCGAATTCCAGGCTCCGGACACCTAAAACGCGTCCGTCAGCCAGTAAACAGGACGCGACGTTCGTACAGCGGGCACCCCGATCAGTTGCTGAAACAGAAAGCCCCCCGCCCATCAGCGGTTCACCCGCCCGCCGTGACACACCGTAACAGCCTTAACCGCTCGCGTAACCCGGCCGGCCGACTGGCAGGCTAACGTAAGGCAGCCCCGAATACTGAACAGGACACGCCATGAATCGACGCTCGTTGTTGCGCGCCATCGGATTGACCGCCGCCTTCGTCGGCACCGGCTGGCTGCGTGCCGCCTCGGCCCAGCCCGCGCCGCCCGCGTACCGGCCGCCAGGCCCGAACGGCGTACCCGGCGGGCCGCCTTATGGGGACCGCCCGGGCTTCGCGCCGCCAGCCGCCCGGCACGACCGCCGCCCGCCGCCACCACGGCCGCACGGCTATATATGGACGGACGGCTACTGGCGCTGGCAGCGTGGCCGCTATATATGGGTGTCCGGCCGCTGGGTCGCGCGGCGCCCCGGGCGCAGGTGGGTGCCCGGCTACTGGCGCCGTCAGGGACCGACGTGGATCTACGTCGACGGTACGTGGCGATAGGCAAGCACCCGGCATCCGGCCGATGGCCGGCCCGGAACCGGGTGGCGCGGGCGAATCCGCGCCGTTCGACCCCGACATCGTGACGCCTGGCAGGCGCCTCCGCGAATCCTGCCCCACTCCGCCCCGATGCCGGCGCGCAAACCGGTGCCGAGGCGTCCGGCCACTCAACTTCGACCATCGACATGCCGGCCGACCTACGGCGCACCGCCCCGTCTCGACCGGATCCTGCCGCACCCGCCGTGCGCCATGCGGCGGAAGACCGCCGTTTCGGTCGCCCCCGCACCTGCCCTTGCACACGGGGCACCGCCAGCGCAAGGCCGCATTCGGGACAAACGGAATACGCCGCAGCATCGACGATCCTGCCCATCCCGATCAAATCATTCGGATAACGAAATCATGCGGTGGCGATACACGTGCAGTTTCGCCATGCCTCGTCGCATCGCCCCCGATCCGCAGCACGACACCCCTCGACAGGACAGCGCGAGCGCCCCGCTCAGCGCCCGCCGCCCTCCAGTTCCCGTGCACGACGTCGCGCGGCGCAGATCGCGCGATGATGTTCGTCGGCCCACCGGATCATCGCCTGCATCGGCGTCAGGAACGAACGCCCGAGGTCGGTCAGCGCATATTCGACACGCGGCGGCACTTCGGCGAACAACGTGCGACTGACGAAGCCGTCCTGCTCGAGCCGCTTGAGCGTGCGCGACAGCATCTGGTTCGACACATCGCCGATCGCACGGCCCAGTTCGTTGAAGCGCATCGTGCCGCCGGACAGCGCTTCGAGCACGAGCAGGCTCCACTGGTCGCCGATGCGGTCGAGCACATCGCGGATCGGGCACGGCTGATCGAGTTCGACGGTTTCGTCGGCGGGCTGGAACGGCATGGCTGGATTCTCTTTTACGGGCAACGCACGGTCAGCGCGGTGTGACCTGTTCACACCGCGCTGACTTCTTGTGACGGGTTCGCGGCAACTGTACCATTCGATCGGCCCGACAGCCGCGCGGATTCGCCAGTTGAACGAAGCATGATGACGACGCGCGGCCTCGCCCCGCCCATACCGTGACGTTACGGACCGGGCGGCGAATCCGTCGCGTCGATCAGGTACATGCATCCGCAACCAGGCCCCTTCGCCCGCCGATCGCCACGGCCGCGTCAACCCGCCGTCGCGCATCGCTCACCAACCCACGCTTCGTCAGACAAGGAACCCGCACCATGCCATCGCTCCGCTCCCCCGTTCGCGCCGTTGCCGCGCTCGTCCTGCTGGCCGCGTCGACGGCCGCGCTGGCCGCCGGCCCGGCCACCCGCGACCTGGCCGCCGAGGAAGCCAACCGCCAGCTCGTACTGACGTTCTACGACCGCTTCTTCAACAAGCACGAAGCGGTCGAGGCCGCCGCCGTCGTCGCGGACGACTACAAGCAGCACAACCCGCACGTGCCGGACGGCAAGAAGCCGTTCGTGTCGTACTTCGTCGGCGCCTTCCAGAAGAACCCGGCATCGCGCGCACGCATCGTGCGCAGCGCAACCGACGGCGACCTCGTCTACCTGCACGTGCATGCAACCGAGCGTCCGGGCGACCGCGGCGAAGCCGTCGTCGACATCTTCCGTGTGAAGGACGGCAAGATCGTCGAACACTGGGACGTGATCCAGCCGGTGCCCGAAACGGCCGCGAACGCGAACACGATGTTCTGACGCGCCGGGGCGAAACGCGGTGCGCAACGAAGCGCGCCGCCCGTCGACGAACGATCGGCCGCCCGCCGCGCAAGCGCACATGCCCCGCGGCGGCGAAGTCCCCTACAATCGAGCTTCGCCGCCGCGCCGGCCTCCGTCCCGCATGACCGCACCGCCGCCGGCGCGCCGTCGTATGCGAAGCACGGCCGGCACGGGCGGCCGTTCGCGAAGACGGTGTCAACGATGAGCCCCGCCCATATTTCCCTCAGCAATGCCGGCGACCTGGTCGCCAGCCTCGGCAGTCCGCAGTTTCCCGCCCGGCTTTGGGCGTGGCTGCGCGAAACCGTCGATCCGCAGTCCCATTACAGCGTCGCGACGCGATACCGTCGCGACGCGCCGTCGCAATCGGTCGACAGCGTCGACGTGCTGTTCTTCGCGGGTGGCGACGATCCCGACGGCACGCGCCACGCGCTCGATCTGTATACACAGGGCGACTGGCGCACCGACACGCTGCTCCCGCATATCGAGCGCGCCACCGATTCGCAGCTCGTGTTCTCGTGCAACGAGGAAATCGACACGGCGACCGAATACGGCCGCCATTTCGCGCTCGGCGAACTCGGCGAAGACTGCACGCTGCTCGGCAGCGAGCGCGACTATGTCTATGCGTTCTCGCTGTTCCGCCGGCGCGGCCAGTCGTCCTATACGCTGGCTGAACTGGCGCTGCTGCGCCAGCTCGGCGATTTCGTGCTGCCGCTCCTGATCCAGCATGCGCGGCTCGCCCGCCTGACGCCGCGCTCGGACGACGGCGCACTGCTGCAGCGGTTCGAACAGCGCCTGTCGGCCAGCGGCGCGGCGCTGTCGCAGCGCGAACGGCTCGTGTGCCGCGCGGTGCTGCAAGGGCAACCGGTCCCGCAGATCGCCGATACGCTCGCGCTCAAGCCGAGCAGCGTGCGCACCTATCTCGGGCGCGCGCTCGCGAAGCTCGGCGTCGCGAACCGGGCCGGGCTGTTCGCGTGGTGCGTGACCGAAGAGGAAGCGCCGGAGGATCGCGGTCACTAGATGACGCTTCCGTATCGCTGCAACGCCGCCCGCCCCCACCGCCTTTGTCGCGCCTTGTCCTCAAAACGATGACAGACAGTCGGCCGCCCCGCTCCTAGTATCTGACTCACCCGACGACAGGAACGCGTCGGATATCACGGAGACACGGAATGCCGAATACCGGATGGACGCCGGCCTGCACGGCCGCGCGCGCGTCGCCCATCGACCTGCCGAGCCAGACCGGGCGGCGAGATCGGCATGACGCTCCGGCAACAGCCGGCCCGCTCCACGACGCATCGCCGCGCCTGCCGCGCCGCACCGGCACCTAGCCGCCCCATCCCATTCCAACCCGACCGGGTTCACGCGACCGGACGAGCCACGCGGCCCGCCCGCCGGACACGTGCGCCCGTCGATCTGCCCCCATCCGGAGGAGACACATGCAACACGCCGATACCGTCTATCTGAACGGCCTGCTTTACACGGGCGACGCGCAGCGCCGCTTCGCGCAGGCACTCGCCATCCAGGACGGCAAGATCGTCGCCGTCGGCCGCGACGACGACATCCGCCCGCTGGCCGGCCCCGCGACGCGCGTCGTCGACCTGGCCGGCAGGCTGATGCTGCCGGGCCTGATCGACGGCCACGTGCACCCGCTCGAAGGCCACCAGATCCTCGGCGACTTCGACCTGTCCGGCGTCAACGATCCCGACGCGATCCTGCAGCGGATCCGCGCATGCGCCGATGCGACGCCGGACCAACCGTGGGTCTATCTTGGCGGTGCCAACCTGGCCGCCTTCGGCGCGTATCCGACCCGCGAGCTGCTCGACCGGATCGTGCCCGACCGGCCGCTGCTCGTGGTCGGCTTCGACGTGCACAGCGGCTGCCTCAATACGAAGGGCCTCGAAGCGGCCGGCATCCACGCCGACACGCCCGATCCGGCCGGCGGCGTTTACGAGCGCGATGCGGCCGGCGCGCCGAACGGCGTCGTGCACGAAGCGGCGTTCTACCGCGTCTGCCCGATCATTCCGCAGCTGAGCCCGGCCGGCTACCCGAAGTCGCTCGCGAAAGCGCACGCGATGGCGCACGGGTACGGCATCACCGGCTGGTTCGACGCACGCGTCGAGGAAGCCGAACTCAAGGCTTATGCGGACGCGCAGCGCGCGGGCACGCTGAAGGTGTACATGAGCGCCGGCCTCTATGCGAACCCGCGCCGCGATCCGCGCGAGCAGATCGAGCGCTTCGCCAGATGGCGTCGCGAGTACGAATGCGACAACCTGCGCCTGCATACGGTGAAGATCTTCGTCGACGGCGTGCCCGAATCGAAAACCGCCGCGCTGCTCGAGCCGTACGCCGGCACCGACGACTGCGGCCTCGCGCTGTGGAGCCAGGACGCGCTGAACGAAATCTGCCTGCTCGCCGATACGGCCGGCTTCGACCTGCACTTCCATACGCTCGCCGACCGCGCGGTGCGCATGACGCTCGACGCGCTCGAATATGTCCTGATCCGCAACGGCATGCGCGACCGGCGCGCGCAGCTCGCGCACCTGCAGATCGTCGATCCGGCCGACATGAGCCGTTTCAACCGGCTCGGCGCGATCGCCAGCGTCCAGACGCTGTGGACGGCCGCGCGCGAGGAGCAGCAGCAGCTCTATCGCGACCTGCTCGGCGCGGAACGCACCGCGCGCAACTATCCGTTTCGCAGCCTGCGCAACGCGGGCGCGATGCTCGCGGCCGGCTCCGACTGGTCGGTCAGCACGATGGACCCGATGCAGATCATCCAGACGGGCGTCACGCACCTGCTGATCGACCAGCCCGACAGCCCGCCGTGGAATCCGCACGAACGCCTCGACCTGCTCACGATGCTCGAAGCCTATACGGTCAACACCGCGTATGCGCTGCGCTTCGACGACTGCACGGGTTCGCTCGAAGCGGGCAAGGACGCGAGCTTCGCGATCCTCGACCGCAATCCGTTCGCGCACCCGGTCGAAACCTTCGCGCAAACCCGCGTGATCGAGACGTGCTTCCGCGGCGAAGTCGTGTACGCCGCACCGGGCTGGGCCGACTGAAGCACGCCCCCGGCGGCCGTCAGGCGATACCGAGCGCCAGCACCTGCTCGGTCGTCAGCACGTCGCCGAACGTGTCCGACAGCGCGGCCAGCGTCGCGCGATGGAGGTCGCGGTGCGATACCGTGCCGCCATCCGCGATGTCGAGGTCGCGCGTCGCACATGCGTCGTCGACGACGATCACCGCGTAGCCGAGCGGCACCGCATCGCGTGCCGCACCGGCGACGCATGCATGCGTCATCAGGCCCGTGACGATCAACGTGTCGATACCGGCCGCCTTCAGGCGCGCATCGAGGTCCGTCGTCGGGAACACGCTCACCGACGTCTTCTTCACCACCGTGTGATGCGGCGCCGGCTGCAGGTCCGCGTGGAAGCGGAAGCCGTCGCTGCCGTCCGCGAAGATCGGGCCGTCGGCCGCATCGACGTGCTGGACGTGAAACACCGGAATGCCCGCGCGGTCGGCGAACGCGATCACGCGCTGCGCATTACCCAGCGCGCGCGGCCCCTCCGGAATCGGCAGGCGGCCGCTGAAGTATTCATTCTGGAAATCGATCACCAGCAGCGCGGTGCGGGCGGCGGCGATCGACTTCGGCGCGCTCGCGCCCGCCAGGGTACGGATGGTCGGATGTTGCATGGGTCGCTCTCTCGGTTGGCTTATCGAAGGAACGGCGCGCCGGGCCAGCCGGCGCCGCCGGACGCGGCCCCGATACTCGTCGGCCGCGAGGCGCCAGTGTCGGGCCGCGCGGCCGCGCGCGACAGCGGCGCGCAGGACAACGTCCGACAGGATCGGGCCAACGTGCAAACCGCCTACGACAGCGCGGCCGTTCGCGCGCCCGGCTGCGTGCGGCCGTACGCGACCATCATCGCGAAGCTGAGCAGGAAGCCCGCACCGCCGATCAGCAGCAGGCCGATCTCGCCGAACACGGGCAGCAGGTTCGTGAGCGCGCCCGTCACGACCCACGCGACGGCCATCACCGAGCCCGCGACACCGAGCGCCCAGCCTTGCCGGTCTTCACTGACCGCGTCGGAGAACGCCGTATACATCGTCGTATACGCGACCATGTCGAAGCAGCCGACTACCATCGCGAGCGCCCACAGCACCGGCTCGTGCGGGAACAGCGCGGACAGGACCTGGCCGACGCCCGCGACGAGCAGGCCCGTCTTCGCGATGTCGACCACGCGCCACACGCGCAGCATCCGCCGCACGACGAACAGCAGGCCGAACACGAAGCAGAGGCCGATCACGCCGCTGAACAACCCGAGCCGCGCGCTCGTGTAGCCGAATTTCGCCTGCAGCAGCAGCATGATGGTCTGCAGGTAAAGCCCATAGCCGACCTGCATCAGGAAGAACACCACCGACAGGAACGCAACGTCGCGCTGGCGCGCGGCCTCCCCGATGATCCGCAGCGGCAGCAGCGGATCGATGCGCGTGTCGCCGCGCGGCGCGGCCGAATCGCGATACGACGCCCAGGTCCAGCACGCGCAGATCAGCGACAGCGCGGCAACCAGCACGAACGGCGTACCGTAATCGAACAGCGGTGAAATCGTGCGGTCGGACGTGACGCCGCCGAGCACCGGGCCGACGATCACGCCCGCGCTGAACGCGAGCGACATGATGCTCATGTTGACCGCCTTGTTCTCCGGCGTGCTCAGGTCGGTGATTGCGGCCTGCGCGATGCCCTGGCAGCCGGCCATCAGCCCGGTGAGCCCGCGGCCGGCCAGCAGCAGCGCGACGCTCGCATGCCATGCGCCGGCCGCCATCATCGCGTAGCCGGCTGCGAGGCCGAGCAAGCACAGCAGCAGGATCCTGCGGCGGCCGTAACGATCGGACAGGTCGCCCATCAGCGACGAGCCGAAGAACATGCACAACGGGTAGATCCCGTAGCCGAGACCGAGGTAGAAATTGCGCGCGTGCGCACCGGCGTCGGCCGGCAGGATGCCCGCATGCGGATCGCTGAAGATCGCGGACATCATCGGATAGACGAGCCCGAATCCCATCGCGTCGATCGCGATCGCGAGCAGGCAGGGGCCGAGCAACTTGTAATCGAGCCGGGACATGGCGACCTTCCGGACAGAGTGGATGATCGCCCAAGCGTATCGATCGGGCGGCGGCCGCGGTAGGCCGCCGCCCGCGATGCTAAGCATCGGCCGCGCCAATACCCTGCCTGCCGCCCGCGCCGATGGGGCGCCGGTGTGGGCGGCAGGCCATGCCCGCTATTTGACGCTCAACGGCTCGCCCTGAAACTGCCGGCGTGCGAGCACGCACGGCGCACCGTCATGCATGAACACGCTCGCGAGCAGCCCGAACGACGCCGCGAACAGCACGTACCACGCAGGTGCGACGGGCGATCCGCTCGCGTGCGTCAGCCACGTGACGATGAACGGCGCGAAGCCGCCGAACACCATCACCGCGACGTTGTAGGCGAGTGCGATGCCGGTCGAGCGCGAACGCGTCGCGAACTGCTCGGCGAGCGTGGTCGGCGCGGGCCCGTAGCAGATGCCGATGATCGTGCAGATCACGAGCTGCATCACGAGCAGGCGCCCGATGCCCGGCGCCGCAGCCAGCCATGTGAACAGCGGATACGTAACCGTCAGCAGCGCCAGCGAACCGGCGATCAGCACGGGACGCCGGCCGATGCGGTCGGACACGAGTGCGGCGACCGGAATCGTCACCGTCAGCAGCGCAACCGCCGCCATCTGCACCTTGAAGACCTGGTCGAGCGGCAGCCCGAAGGTCTTGTGCACGAACGTCGGCATGTTGACGAGCATCACGTAGAACACGGCCGTGCCGGTGATCGTCTGCCCCATCGACACCAGCACGCCGCGCAGATTGTCGCGCAGCACGCGCGACACGCTCGCCGGCGGCTCGACGGCCGACTTGCTCGCGTCGAGGAACGCCTCGGTCTCCTCCATGTGCCGGCGGATCCACAGGCCGACTGGCCCGATCAGCAGCCCGATCGCGAACGGCACGCGCCAGCCCCAGCTGTGCAGCGCCGCCTCCGATAGCGACTGCGTGGCCCACGCGCCCATCGCAGCACCCGAGAACACCGCGAGACACTGGCCGATCAGTTGCCACGATCCGTACAGCCCGCGCCGGTTCTCCGGCGCGCTTTCCACGAGGAACGCAGTCGCGCTCGCGTATTCACCGCCGGTGGCGAACCCCTGCAGCAGCCGCGCGAAGACGATCAGGACCGGCGCCGCCGGGCCGATCACCGCGTACGACGGCGCAAACGTGATCAGCGCGATCGACAGCGTCATCAGGAAGATGATGAGCTGCATTGCGGCCTTGCGGCCCTTGCGGTCCGCATAGAGCCCAAGCAGGATGCCGCCCACCGGACGCATGAAGAAGCCGACGCCGAAGGTCGCGAGCGACATCAGCAACGACGCGTACTGGCTCTCGGCGGGAAAGAACAGCCGCGCGATGATGCCGGAGAAGAAACCGTAAACGATGAAGTCGTACCACTCGAGGGTATTGCCGACGACAGCGGCAACCACCTGCCGATGCCGCGCGTTCCGACGTGAGTCGTGCATGCTTGTCTCCTGCAGTCTCATGGCGCCGCGCCGCATGCGTGCCGTGTTCCGTGGCTGGCATGGGCGAACCGGCTGTTCGTATCGCCGGCCGATGAGGCACGGGCACGCACCATCGAAACCTCGTGGTCCGCGCGCACGACCGGCGTGAAACGATCATAGGGACACCGAAAACCCGCATCAATTAACGCCCGCGGCGGATGATTAGCCGGAGATTAAATGTTTCCCCGCCGGGCCCCAGCACACGAAAACCCCGGAAATTCGCGCATTGTTGCAGCCCCGGTTCTGCGGCAGAATCGTCGGCCGCCCTTCCCGTCGTCCGCATCATGCGCAACCGCATCAACGAAGAGATCACGTTCCGCAAGCTCGAGGTGCTGCTCGCCTTCATGGAAGCCGGCAGTCTCGCGAAGGCCGCCGAGGCGCTGGGCGTGAGCACGGTCAGCGTGCACCGCGCGCTGCACACGCTCGAGGAAGGGATGCACTGCGCGCTGTTCCGCCACGAGGGGCGGAACCTGATTCCGACCGACGCCGCGCAGGTGCTCGCCGAAGTCGCGGGCGAAGTGCTCAAGACGATGACCGACGGGATCCGCTCGACCCGTGAGGCGGCCGGCTACGGCGCCGGTCAGTTGAAGATCGGTTCGCTCTACTCGTTGACGATCCGCACCGTTCCCGAAGTCGTGATCGCGTTGAAGGAGCGCCGCCCCGAGCTGCAGGCCGAGCTCGTGCTCGGCTCGAACGCCGACCTGCTCGACAAGCTCCGGCAAGGTGCGATCGACGCGACGCTGATGGCGCTGCCCGAACCGGACGCCGAGATCGAATCGATTGCGCTGTTCGAGGACGAGATGTTCTTCGCCGCGCCGATCGACTCGCCGTACGCGCAG
This sequence comes from Burkholderia sp. Ac-20349, assembly GCF_017104865.1. Lineage (NCBI taxonomy): Bacteria > Pseudomonadati > Pseudomonadota > Betaproteobacteria > Burkholderiales > Burkholderiaceae > Burkholderia > Burkholderia sp. Ac-20349. The sequence goes on along the minus strand of NZ_JAAGPM010000009.1, from coordinate 9,781 downwards.
CATGACGCCATCGATCTCCGTACGTGCGGCGACGCGCCGTTCGTGTCGCTCGGCGAAGGCTTCGCGACGCATCACGGCTTCACGGAAGCGTTTCGCGCGGCCGGCATCGCGCCGAACGTCGTGATGCGGGTAGGCGACATCTTCTCGCTGATCAACCTCGTGTCGGGCGGCGTCGGCTGCTCGCTGCTGCCCGGCCGCGTGCGCGACCTGTTCGCGCACAAGATCGCGCTCGTGCCGCTCGCCGGGCCCGCGATCCGCCAGACGATCGGCCTGAGCTTCCTGCATCGGCGCGAACGTGACCCGAACCTGCTCGCCCTGGCGACGGTGTGCCGGCTGACGGTCAAGGGGCCGAACGCGCGGTAGCGCGTCGCGGCGCCCGACATCAGAATTTGACGAGCAAGCCGAGCCGCATCAGCAATTGATTGGCGGTCGACGACGGTGTCGTCTGGTTGACCTGCGCGACGGCCTGCCGGCCATACGAGTCGAGGCCGGACGCATGCTGGTAGATGCCGACCATGTAGAGCGTCGTGCGCTTCGACAGGAAATACTGCGCGCCGACATTGAACTGCTGATACTTCGCATCGGGCGCCGCCGTGTACGTGTACGCGGCGCCGAGCGACACGGCCGGCGTGACGAGGTACGTGACGTTGGCCTCGTAGTTGTCGAATGCTGCCTTGCCGCGGTATCGCGTATTCAGCGTCTGCACGATGTCCTGGAAACGCGTATTGGTATACACGAATCGGAACGTCGCATTGCCGACGGCATAGCTGCCGCCGGCTCCGAAGATCTGCAGCCTCGATGCCGACTGGTAGCCGCCCCAGATCGGCGTGGGCAGCGCAGTCGAGAACGCCGCGTTCGGCGCCGCGTTCGCGCTCGCGCCCCACAGCGTCACGGCCGGGTTGTTGACGGTCTCGTACGCGGCGTCGAGCGTCAGCGGGCCGCGCTCGTAGCGCGCGCCGACGCTGATCGCCCGGTTCGCGGAAAAACTGCCCGGCACGCCGCCGAATCCGTATAGCGCCGCCATCGAGAAACCGTTGAAATCCGGCGTCTTGTACTTGATCGCGTTGTTGATGCGCGCCGTGTCGTTCAGGTTGTCGACGTCAGCCGCATGCGCGCCGAGATAGCCGGTGAAATTGCAGCCGGCCGCCAGCAGGCCGAGATATTCGCCGCTCAGCTCGTCGTACTGGCGGCCAAGCGTGACGGTGCCGAACGCGCCGGTCAGGCCGACGAACGCCTGGCGGCCGAACATCAGGCCGCCCTGCCCGAGCCGCCCCGTGTTCGCATCGTAGCCGTTCTCCAGCGTGAAGATCGCCTTCAACCCGCCGCCCAGATCCTCGCTACCCCTGAAACCGAGGCGGTTTCCGTACAGCGTGCCCGATACGGCCTGGATCGCCTTGCCGCCGCCCATGTTGCTGACGTAGTTCACGCCGTTGTCGATGGTGCCGTACAGCGTGACCGAATTCTGCGCGTGCGCGGCGATGGCGAAGGATGCCGTCGCGGCTGCCGCGATGATGCCGTTGATTTTCATCAGATCTCCTGAATAATATTCTTATGATTGAACAGGCGGCGCATGCCGCCTTCCCGCCCTTACGTGGCGGCCAGCCCCATCAGCGCCTGCAGCAGCGCGGCTCGCGCCTGCCCCCAGATCGCGCCCTTCCAGACGTCGTCGTCGCCGTAGAACGCGTCGCGGATTCGCTGGAGAATGTCGCGCCTCAGTTCGGCCGGCGCATCGGGATGCCGGATCAGCCAGTGCGACGCACGCAGCCGGTCGATCACGTCGTCGAACGGCAGCGTGCCGAATTCGAGCGCCATCAGCGCCGCATCCGCGTGCGGGCACTCGTCGTACGCGATCGACGCGACGGGCCCCGACACACCCGGCGATTCGGATTCGCCGTCGAACGGCGCGACGACGTCGGCGCCCCACCACGCGCGGGCGCGCGCGAGTTCGGCGGCGACGTTGCGGCCCGCGTAGATTTTCTCGCCATGGCCGCGCGGCCCGAGGCCCGTATGCACGTCGATCCACGCGATCGTGTTCGCGTGTGCCGCGCGCTCGCGCAGGATCGTGCGCATCGTGCGGTTGTTCCAGGTCGGTTCGCGCCCGCCGAAGAACATCCCGTCGGGTGTCGCATACTGGCCGCCGCTCAGCGCACCGTGATACGCGAGCTTGCCGTGTCGCGCGATGTAATCGGCCAGCGCCCGCTCGTCGTCAGGCGACGGTGGCCAGGTTTCCGTGAGCACGAGGCGGTCGATCTCCGGATACGCGTCGTTGGCCGGCAGCGCTGCGCTGAAATCGATGTGGTTGCGGTTCAGGTCGACGTTGTCCTGGTTGGTGCGCCGCAGGTACGAGAAACCATACGGATTGACCGCATGAATCAGCAGCAGCCCGACACCGGCACGCGCCAGCCACCCGATCAGGTCGTCGTCGAACAGCATCGCGACCTGGCAGCCCGACCCGCAGAAGCCTTCGGGCCCATGCGTGCCGGAACTGACGATCAGCAGCCGCTCGGCATCGGCCATGCCGAGGCCGACCACGTCGATCGCCAGCGCTTCGCCGAGCGCACCGCGCAGATCAGGCAGCACGAACGACTCGAGCGTCGCGCGACGGTGCGCGGCGGCGTCGAGAAACTTCTGGCGGGCTTCGGCATAGGTGCCGGAAAAATGGCGGGTAACGGCGGTAGATTCCATGGAATGGTCAGACCTTCGAGTAGGAGGAAACGCCGGAAACGGCGGGAGCGTCGATCGTTTCACCGGTGCGGTCGCGCAGGTACGGCAGGCCGGCCATCGACACGAGTGCGACCACGATCAGGTACCAGGCCGGCGCCACCTTGTTGCCGCTCGCATTGACGAGCCACGTACTGATGAACGGCGCGAAGCCGCCGAAGATCGCGACCCCCACGCTGTACACGAGCGACATGCCCGTCGCGCGCACCGATTCGGGAAACATCTCCGGCAGGATCGTGATGCTCGGCACGGCCTGGATCGCGAGCACGACGGTCAGCAGGCCGACCACCGTGAACAGCACGGCGGGCGTCGGCGACGCCTTCAGCCACGCGAACGCCGGATAGATCAGCAGCACGAGCGCGATCCGCCCCGCGACGATCAGCGGCTTGCGGCCGACGCGGTCCGACCAGCGCCCGACCAGCGGCGCGCATCCGAATGCCAGCGCGCCCGTCAGCGCGGCGGCCGACAGCGCGACGGCCGGGCTCATCCCGAGTTCGTGGATCGCATAGGTCGGCATGTAGAAGCTGACGACGTACGATGCGCCCGTACCGCCCATCGTGATCATGATCGCGACGAGGACCGCGCGCCCGTGCTCGCGACAGAGCGTCGCGACGCGACCGCCGCGACGCGTGCCGCCCGGCGCAGGCCGCGCGCTATCGCCCGAATGCGTTTCCTCGAGCCGGCGGCGTATGTAGGCGCCGACCGGCGCGATCAGCATCCCGAGCGCGAACGGTACGCGCCAGCCCCAGCGTTCGAGCGCGTCGGGCGTCAATGCGAACGACAGGATCGCGACCGTCAGCGCAGCCGTCAGCACGCCGAGCCCCTGACTCGCGAACTGCCAGCTCGCCATGTAGCCACGCGTGCGCGGCCGCGCATGCTCGACGAGCAAGGTCGTCGACGCACCGAATTCGCCGCCGGCCGAGAAGCCCTGGATCGACCGCGCGACGACGATCAGGATCGGCGCAGCCACGCCGATCTGCGCATAGGTCGGCATCACGGCGATCATCCCGCAGCCGAGCGCCATCAGGAAAATGGTGAGCACCATCGCCGGCTTGCGCCCCGCACGATCGGCGTATGCGCCGATCACGACACCGCCCAGCGGCCGCATCACGAAGCCGGCCCCGAATGTGCCGACTGCCAGCAGCAACTGCCCGGCCGTGTCGAACGACGGGAAGAACAGCTTGCCGATGATGAACGCGAGGAAGCCGTAGACCGTGAAATCGAAGTACTCGAGCGCGTTGCCGACGGTCGTCGCGAGGATCGTCCGGCGCACGTCGGCGCCGGACTGCGGTTGGGGTGCCATCACGGGTGTCTCCTTCGTGGTGCGGTGTCGCACCGGTTGTATGCGACGCATTCTAGGCGGGCTCGTGTTACCCGAAAAGACAACAATCCATTACACTCGTTGCCATTTGGTTTACACCCCCGGAGCGCCTCGTGAAGCCGAACCAGCTGCATGCATTCGTGGCCGTGGCCGCACAGATGAGCATCCGCGGCGCCGCGCGCCAGCTCGGCGTGTCGGCGCCGGCCGTCACGAAGATCATCCGCGAACTGGAGCGCGAGATCGGCGCGCCGCTCGTCGAGCGCAGCGTCAAGGGCATCGTGCTCACCGAGTACGGCGCCGCACTGCTGCCGCGTGCGCGCCTGCTGCTCGACGACATGCAGCGCGCCCGCGACGAGATCGTGCAGCTGCGCGACGGCAACTTCGGCCATATTCGTGTCGCGGTCAGCACGTCGTTCGCGCAAACGATCTTCGTACCGGCCTACAGGCTGCTGCGCGAACGGCGCCCCGGCGTGACGGTGCACGTCACCGAATCGGGTCTCCCCGGCACGCTCGCGAGGCTGCGTGACGCGCAGACCGACTTCGCGATCATGCATGTCGATCCGCAATCGCTCGACGACGATTTCGTCAGCGAGCCGCTCGCGCCCGTGCAGCTCGTGCTCGGCGTGCGCAACAAGCATCCGCTGCGCAACCGGCGCAACGTGCGCGACTTTCTTGATGCCGAATGGGTGCTGCCCGGCGACGGCAATGATCCGATGTCGGCCACCCAATGGCTGTTCGGCTCGTTCGGGCTGCCCGTGCCGGCACACGTCGTGCACGGCGATTCGATCTCGACCGCGCTCGCGCTCGTCGCGCAGATGGATCATGTCGGCTTCTTCGTCGAACCGCTCGCGAACGAGGTGTTCCAGCGGATGGGCATCCGCCGCGTCGCGCTCGACGATCCGATGCCCGAACTGCAGATGTGCGCGATCCAGCGCCGCGGCAGCGCGTTGACGCCGGCCGCCGCGCAATTCGTCGACTGCGTGCGCGACCTCCTCGTGGCGCGCTGACGCCCCCGCCCTGCCTTCGCGCGAACCGGCGTCACCAGGACGCCGAACGCCCCATCGGCGCTACGCCTTGGCCGTGCCTCGCAGCTAGTCCGTTTGGATGGCACGAAGCGCGCGCTTTGTTGCGATCATGGCCGGCATTCATCGCGCGGCACGCACACGTGCGTCCGCCACGGAGACGCCATGAACGACACAATCCTCGGCCCCATCGACCAGATCGGCTACGTGGTCGCCGATCTCGACCGCAGCATCGCGCGCTGGCGCGAACGCCACGACATCGGCCCGTGGACCGTATTTCGCAACGTGCGCCTCGACGGCCATCATCTCGGCGCACCGGTGACGGTCACGATGGACGTCGGGCTCGCGTATCGCGGCGATCTGCAGATCGAACTGATTCACGTGACGAGCGACACGTCGTCGCCGTACCGCGATGCGTATGGGCAGCCGCTCGTCGGATTGCATCACGTTGCGTGGGTCGTCGACGATCTCGATGCCGCGCTCGCACGGCTCACGTCCCGTGGCCTACGTGTCGTGTTTGAAGCACGCAACCCCGCCACGCGCGTCGCGTATCTCGACGACGCCGACGATCCCGGCGTGCGCGTCGAAGTCATCGAAGGTGCCGGCATGCGCGACATGATCGCGCACGGCATCGCAGAAGCCCGCGCCTGGGACGGCACCGATCCGGTTCGCATCATCGACGCGGCGGGCACCTCCGCGTAAGCCCCCTCTTACGCTCACGCACAGGAGCAAGCAGCATGAAACGACTCGAAGGCAAGGTGGCCATGATCACGGGCGGTGCCCGCGGCCAGGGCGAAGCGGAAGCGCGCCGGTTCGTTGCCGAAGGCGCACGCGTGGTGATCGCCGACGTGCTGGACGACGCCGGCCGGCGCGTCGCGGCCGAGCTCGGCGACGCCGCACGTTTCCAGCATCTCGACGTGACCCGCGAAGCCGATTGGCAGACTGCCGTCGATGCGACGCTCGCGCAGTTCGGCCGGCTCGACATCCTCGTGAACAACGCGGCGATCCTGAAGCTCATGCCGATCGAAGCGTGTTCGCTCGACGACTATCGCAAGGTGATCGACGTGAACCAGGTCGGCTGCTGGCTCGGCATGAAATCGGCGCTTGGCGCACTGAAGGCGGCAGGCGGCGGCTCGATCGTCAACGTGTCGTCGACGGCCGGGATGGAAGGCGTCGCGGGCGGCAGCGCATACGTGTCCAGCAAGTTCGCGGTGCGCGGGATGACCAAGGCCGCCGCGCTCGAATTCGGCCGCTACGGCATTCGCGTGAACTCGGTGCACCCGGGCGGCATCGATACGGTGATGGCGCGCCCGCCCGAGTTCGCGGACTTCGATCCGTCGTCGATCTACAGCGGCCTGCCGATCGCGCGCATCGGCAAGCCGGACGAAGTGGCGAACCTCGTGCTGTTCCTCGCGTCCGACGAATCCGCGTACTGCACGGGATCGGAATTCATCGTCGACGGCGGGATGCTCGCAGGCAGTTCGTTCCACTGACACGCATCCAGGTCGACGCACGCCCGCCAACCCGGCGGGCGTTTTCGTTCTCGTTTTCGTTTGCGGGCCACCGAGTGGAAAGTACGGCCTTCCCGTTCAGGCAATCACGCACGCGAAAACGACAATGTCGCCGGCGGCCCTCCCGCGCGGCGGCATCGTCATGTGCGGAGCGACACGCCCCGCGCCGCTCAGTACCCCTTCGGCTGGATCGCCGGCGCGCCGACGCTGCGCGCCGCCTGCCTGCCGCCGCGCACGAAGCGGCGCCCGTGCGGCCCGTATACGCCGTCCGGTTCCGGGTACAGCGTCAGCAGCGCGAAATACAGCATCCCGCCCATCACCAGCGACACCGGCACGCTCAGGTCGAGCCCGCCCGCGAGGTTGCCGAGCGGCCCGACGAACTGGCCCGGCAGGTTCACGAACGACAGCCCGACGAGCGCCGCCGGCAGCCACGCGCCCATCGCGCGCACGTTCCAGCCGTGCGTGAACCAGTAATGGCCGCCGCGCAGCCCGCGGTTGAACACCTGCAGGTCGTCGGCGAGATAGTAGCCGCGCCGCGTCACGTAGCCGATCACCATGATCGCCATCCACGGGCAGCTGAACGTATCGATCAGCGTCGAGAACGTCGCGACGCTTTCGACGAGGTTGAACCAGAAACGGCCGACGAAGATGAACGCGATCGCGATCGTGCCGATCAGCAGCGTCGCACGCACGCGGTTCAGCAGGCGCGGGAACATGCTCGATACATCGAGGCCCGTGCCGTACAGCGCGGTCGTGCCGGTCGACATCCCGCCGATGATCGCGATCAGGCACATCGGCAACAGGAACCAGCGTGGCGAGATCGCGAGCAGGCCGCCGACGTAGTCGTTCGACGCGATGAACGCGGGCGCCTTCGTCGCGATGATCGTCGCGGTCGCGAGGCCGAAGAAGAACGGCACGAAAGTCGCGATCTGCGCGGCGAACACGGCGCCCATCACGCGATGCTTCGGGGTGCTCTGCGGAATGTAGCGCGCCCAGTCGCCGAGCGTCGACGCGAACGATACCGGGTTGCTCAGTGCGACCAGCACCGCACCGACGAACGCGGCCCAGAAGCCCGCGCTGCCCTGCTGCACCGTGCCGGCATAGCTCATGTCGAACAGGCCGGCGAACGCGAACAGGCCCGCGACGAACAGCACGCTCGCGGCCCACACGGCGATCTTGTTGACCCACAGCATGAAGCGGAAGCCATAGATGCAGACGATCAGCACGAGCACCGCGAACACCATGTACGCCGCGCCGAGCGTGAAACCGTTGACCGGCACGCCGACCATGTTGTGCGCACCGCCGACGAGCGCATCGCCCGAGCTCCACACCGCGAGCGAGAAAAACGCGATCGACGTGAGCAGCGCGAGGAACGAGCCGACGATCCGGCCGTGGATGCCGAAATGCGCGCCGGACGACACGGGGTCGCTCGTACCGTTGCGCGGGCCGAACAGGCTCATCGGCGCAAGGATGCAGGTGCCGGCGAGCACGCCGAGCACGATCGCGCAGACACCCGCCTTGAACGACAGCCCGACCAGCACGGGAAAACTGCCGAGCACCGAGGTTGAAAACGTATTGCAGCCGCCGAACAGCAACCTGAACAGATCGATCGGCCGTGCATAGCGCGATACATCGGGAATGCGCTCGAAACCGAACGACTCGACCTGCGTAATCCTGCCTTCACTCATTTGTCTCCCACTCCTCTGGTGCATCTGTATGGCCCGTGACTGCGGCGATACGACACATCGTCATCGATTCGCGGCCACTCTAAACCGGATCGCGCGGCGCAAATATCACGCATTCGAGACGTTTACGACGAAGGAGAACAATGTTTCCCGGCAGGCCTGCGGCCGGCACCCGCGCCATCCGTATGACGCGGGCGATGCGACGTCAGTGCGCGCCCTCCGCCGCCGGCGCGCGGCACGCGGTCAGGCCCCGCTGAACGGCCTCCCGTGCCTCGATGCCGGCAAGCCAGCGCTCGACGTGCGGGTAGTCGGCCAGATCGATGCCGAGCTCGGCCGCCGCGCGCAACCACGGGAACGCGGCGATGTCGGCGATCGAGTAGCGCGACGACGCGAGATACGCCGATTCCGCCAAGCGGCCGTTCACGACCCCATAGAGACGCCGCGCCTCGTTCCGGTAGCGCTCGAGCGCTTCCGCATTGACCGTCTTCGATGCATGCAGGAACCACCAGAGCTGGCCGAGCATCGGCCCGATCCCGCCGATCTGGAAGTGCAGCCATTGCTGGACCGCCGTGCGCTCGGCCAGCGTGTCGGGATGCAGAAAGCCCGTCTTCGCGGCGAGATAGCTCAGGATCGCGCCGGATTCGAACACGGTCAGCCCGATGTCGTGGTCGACGATGGCCGGGATCTTGCCGTTCGGGTTGATCGCGAGGAACGTCGCGCTGCGCTGCTCGCCGGCGGACAAGTTGACGTGCACGCGGTCGTGTGCGAGCCCGGCCTCTTCCAGGTAAATGGCAACCTTGTGCCCGTTCGGCGTGTCGGCCGTATAGAACGTGAGGGGGTGCGTCGAGATCATGTCGGTCCTTGTCTTCCGGTTATAGTTGCAATTACAATCGTTGCAATTGCAATCCTACGCCGGAACCGATAGCCCGGCGACATGCCAGTACTCGAAGGAGGGACATGCAGACTGCGCGATCTGGTCCGCCCGTGCGGACACCCGACACCCACCGCGCCGCGGCGGCCTGCCTCGACAGGCTGATCACGCAGCGACTCGTGCCGCGTGGCCGTGCGGTATCGCCGCTCGGCGCGATGCGCGCGGCCGCCGATTGTCTGGAACGCGATACGGCGACCTCGGAACGCGTCTGGATCGTGCGCGCCGATGCGCGGGAGCCGGTTGCGGACGCGGGGGCGCAGCGCCGCATCAGTGCATGGCCGCTGCGGTTTCTCGATGCGCGCAAACGGTTCGAGCGGCCGCTTCTGTACCTGCTGCATGCACGCGCGACCGACCGGCTGCGGCTGGCGTCGGTCGAAACCGTCGATCGCGGGATCTTCGTCAACGATGCCGAAACGGTCGCGTCGTCCTGGCCGAAAGGCGTGACGCCCGACGTCCCGCACTGGCTGGCCGCGAACCCCGCGTGTACGCCGTACGATCCGGCTTCAGGGCATGAGGCGATCGCGATCCTGCGCCACGCGTTGCGCACGTTCTATGTCGCCGGCCAGCCGGGATTCTGCTACCTCGCGAGA
>NZ_JAAGPM010000094.1:0-31170 GCF_017104865.1 Burkholderia sp. Ac-20349 | reverse complement strand
GTGTCGACCTCACCGCAAAGAAGACCATCAACATCACGAGTACGGCCGACAGCATCCACCTGCACGCGGCAGACGAAATCGTGCTGCACGCAGGAAGTACGGAGGTTCGCATCAGCGATCAAGGTTATGTGGTGCGAACGGCCGGCGAACATACGATCTATGCCGGCAGTCATCAGACAGACGAAGGCCAGGTGCGACCCATGCGCCTGCCGGTCACACCCGACAATCCGGGGCAGTACGCGGCGCACTTCGTGCTGTTGGAGCATGACAGCGGATTTGCGCTGCCGAACCAGCCGTACCGGGTCACGCTCGACAACGGACGCGTGATGGAGGGCGTGAGTAACGAGCTGGGCGAAACGGACGTGATGACGAGCCACGACATCGCGTTCGGCACGGTGGAGCTGCTGGCGGCGAGCGATCCGGACAAGGTGATTGCGGTAAATCGGGCCGCCATCGTGCGCGAGAACACGACGCCCTACACCGCGCAAGCGCCGAACGCCGACAAACGCACCACGACGATCAAGGGCAAGAAAGTCAGCACCCCGCAACAGGGAGCGACGTCCGAGCGTCAGCCGGCCGCGTTCGCGAGCTGCGATCCACTGAACTTCGGGTTGCGCTTCCATCACTTCATCGACGGGGCGAAACAGAGTGATACGCGAGCGGACATGCCAGTGCGCCGGGATGTCGAGTATCCGGTGGCGAAGGCCTATGCGGTAGCGATCAAGAAGGCACTCAACGGGATCGAGTGGGGCAGGTTCGATACGTTGAGCGGCGAGATATCGGATGAGGCAAAGGAAAGCATCGCGCTTGCGGTTGGCAATGTATTGAATACCGCCCTTGCGGCTGGGCCGTTTGGCATGCCAAGTGGTTCTTCAGGGGACCCAATGAAGTCAAATGGGGCGACGCCCAAGATCGATATTGTTAGTGCAACGGAAGGTGCTGCCAAATACAACATGCGTCCGGATGTCAGTGCATCATTTGTTGGCAACTACTGGGTGATAGCTATCCAGGAGAGAGAAGTCGCGAAAATCGTTAAATCATCGAATAATGCGACTGCTTTGGATGGCACGCTGAAGGCATTCGCGGATTTGCTTTATCACGAGGCACGACATTGCCAGCAAACATTTTGGATGATGGCCTTGCTTCAACAGCATCCGAGCGACTACGCGATGTTCTCTCAGGCAATGCGAGTGTATGACGACAGTATGCGCAAAGATGCTTTTTTCGCAGCCGAGAAGACGCGACTCCCAGATGACGCGCGGGTAATGGCTGGGCTACATCGCATGTTGGTTTTTCACTATTACTGGATGATTTCGCACATGCAAAATCAGACGGGCGGAACCTATATGAAACCCGATGTGCCGATCGCACAGGCCGAGGTGTGCAAGCTGTTGAGAGTGTCGCCAGAAACGGCGGCGAAGATGGTGAGTTTCGAAGAGGGATACCGGAGCCAGTTACATGAAGAAGATGCTTATGCGTGTGCGGAAGTGGTGCAAGCCTATTGGGACCGCCCTGATCGTGCTTTTGTGCGTAACCCCGGTACATGCACAGGAGGATACGATGCTTCACTTAACGCCATTGGGGGAAGGATTTAAAATGCAGACGACCGCCGAAGAGCAGCGTGCCATGCTGCGCACCATTCTTAAAACAGCAATGGCGATTCTGCGCGATGATGCACCATACGATCCTGAACATATTGTCTTCGGAGCAAATTACACAACGTGGACGCATCCTCCCGCAAAAGGATTTCTTTATAAATATGCAAATCGTGCGCTGCATGGGACGAAGATTGAATTTTCCACTGGCGATGATCCGGAGGACTACAGTGAGGATCGCGACAAGGTGAAAATTGTTCCGGCTGGAGTAAGAATTGTCGTTGACGCAAGGGTTGCCAATCTACCTGACACGGAAATAAAGTCGCTTCTTCAGTTAGAGGACTATTGGGTTAACTCTCGAGGGAATCATCGATATGGAAATGAAATAAGGACGCGCACCCCCGATGCTCCCAACTTGCAGTCCTTTCGCTATCGCTCAAAAGACGTCCCCGGTAGCAAATTTCCGATCGACGTCGATCTTGGTTACATCAATCCGGTGGATGGATCATTTCCGCAGCGACTGTGGATAGTCGAGATACGCCGCACATACAAGATTTTGACACCGGAGGAACGCGAACAGCGCCGCTTGGAAGAACAACAAGTGAAGCGCCACAAATACGGGTTGATGAATCTGTGCACGGGGATGCTGTGTCCTGAAACGGGGATCTGGCAGGGATATACCAAGACTTCCAGCTCGGATATTCATATGATCCGGAAGGGGCATAAATTCCCCGATGTCCGCACGCTGACCCCTCGGGAGCAAGCGAAGCGAAACCAGTACACGAACTTGTTTGAGCCGGGTCAGTGGATGTGGGTAGAGGAATATGTGGAGCCGGAGTGGATGAAGGAAGGCTGAACCGGATCAAGCATGAGCCGGAAAGACGAAAGTCCATAAGCAAAATCGCGTTCAAGACATCCCTTCCGAACACGCCGGATTCTTGTCCGCGAATGGATGGACTCCCTCGGTCATCGCCGGCCATTCAGGCCGTGGGCATCCCCGCAAACCGCGCCGTCGGCAGCCCCGCGTGCCGCGTCTGCGCGACGAACACGCCGCCCGCATGCGGGTCGTCGGCCAGCGCATCGTCGCTCAGCCCGATGCGTGCGCTCGTCACGTACAGGCGTCCTTCACCGTCGAGCGTCACGCAGCTCGGCTGAGCGGTCGGCACCGCAATGCGTTCCGTCTCCACGCCATCCGGCCCGTAGCGCACCACGCGCCTGCCGCCCCACTGCGCGTTCCACAGGCCGCCGTCGCGATCGATCATCGAGCCGTCCGGGTCGCCGTCGGGATCGGTCAGGCGCGCGAACGGCCGCACGTTCGCGACGTCGCCGCCCGCGCGGTAATCGCAGACGAAGATCTCGCGCACGAGCGAATCGCAGAAGACCATCTTCGACCCGTCCGGCGAGAACGCGATGCTGTTCGCGATCGCCGCCCGCGGCAACGCGAGCCGTTCGAGCGTGAGGTCGGCATTGAGCCGGTAAAACCCGCCGACCGCTTGCGGCGGCTCGCTACCCTCGTCCTTCATCCCGAACACGAACGCGCCGGACGGATCGCAACGCCCGTCGTTCAGCCGCGTCGGCAGATCGGGCTCGACGTCGACGATTCGCGTGAACACGCCGCTGCGCAGGTCGAAGAACGCGAGATGCGTCGCGAGCCCGACGAGCAGCACGTCCGGATCATGCGTCAGTGCGAAACACGCGAGCCGTTCGGGCATCGGCCAGTGTGCAAGGTCAGAACCATCCGCGCGGCAACGCCACAGTTGCGCGCCTTCGATATCCACCCAGTACAGCGCTTGCGTCCTGTCGCACCACGTCGCGCCTTCGCCGAGCGTGTTGCGGGTGTCCGCCAGCAGCGTCGCAGACGCGGCCGGATCAATCTGTTGCATGCCGTCTCCCGATATTTTTCGCATTCGCGGGCCGCCGCGCTTTCGTCAGATCTTCATCGCGCGGCGCTGGTTGCGACGATACTGGTCGAACAGCACCGCGAGCAACAGAATTCCGCCGCGTATCAGATATTGGTAAAACGTCGGCACGTTCAGCAGGCTCATCGCGTCCTGCACCGCGCCCATGATCAGCACGCCGACCAATACGCCGGAGATCGTCGCGACGCCGCCCGTCAGCGACACGCCGCCGAGCACGCACGCGGAGATCACGCCGAGTTCGAGCCCGACCGACGTCTTCGGATCGCCGAGGCTCATCCGCGACGCGAGCATCACGCCCGCGAAACCGGTCACGAGCCCCTGCAGTACGAACACGGTGATCTTGATGCGCATCACCGGCAGCCCCGCGAGCAGCGCGGCCTCGCCGTTGCCGCCGACGGCCAGCACGTTCTTGCCGAATACCGTCTTGCGCAACAGGAAGCCGAACACGACGAAGCCGACGATGTTGCTCCAGATCGGATAAGAGATGCCGAGGAACGAGCCTGACCCGAGTTCGAAAAAGCGCTCCTCGGAGATCATCACCGCGTCGCCGTTCGACGTGATGAACGCGAGCCCGCGCACGACTTCCATCATCGCGAGCGTGACGATCAGCGAATTGATCCGCCAGCGCGCGATCAGCACGCCGTTGACGAGCCCGACCGCGCCGCCCGCCAGTATGCCGGCCGCGATGCCGAGCGCCACGCTGTGCGTCGCGGTGATCAGCGTCGATGCGACGACGCCCGAGAACGCGACGATCGACGCAACCGACAGGTCGACCTCGCCGAGCGCGAGCACGAACATCATCGTCACCGCGATCGAGCCGATCAGCGTGACCGACAGCAGCAGGCCCTGGATGTTGCGCGGCGTGAGGAAGTCCGGCACGGTCAGCGACAGCGTCGCGAACAGCACGAGAAACACCATCACGATGCCGGAGCGGTTGATCAGCTGCCACACGCCGCCGCGTGCGCGTGCGGGCACGGCGGCGGCATCGGGGGACGGGGAAGTGCGTTGGGGTTGCATGGCCTGGCTCATGTCATTGGCATTCCGGTTGATCGTTGCGGGGCGCTAGCGCGGCAGTGCGAGCTTGATCAGCGCGTCGGGCGTCGCCTGCGCCTTCGCGACCTCGCCCGCGATCCGTCCTTCCTTCATCACGACGATCCGGTCCGACACGCCGATCACCTCGGCCAGGTCGCTCGACACGAGGATCACCGTGCGGCCCGCTTCCGCGAGTTCGTAGAACAGGTTGTAGATTTCCGCGCGCGCGCCGACGTCGATGCCGCGCGTCGGCTCGTCCATCAAAAACACGTCGATCCGCTCGGCCAGCCAGCGCGCGAGCACGACCTTCTGCTGGTTGCCGCCGGACAGCGCGCCGATCGGCGTGTCGCCGTCGCGGGTCTTGATCGCGAGCCGTTCGATGTAGCGTTGCGCGAGTTCGCGTTCGCGCCGCGCGTCGAGCAGCATCCGCGCCGGGCTGAAATGCCGGCGCGCGCTGATGTTCAGGTTGTCGGCCACCGACGCGATCGCGACGATGCCCTCCTGCTTGCGGTCTTCCGGGCACAGCGCGAGGCCGGCGCGCACCGCGTCGCGCGGGCTGCCGAACGCAACGCGCCGCCCGTGCAGCTCGACATGCCCTGCGCTCGGGCGCGCGGCGCCGTACAGCAGCTTCATCAGCTCGGAGCGGCCCGCGCCGACCAGCCCGAAGAAGCCGACGATCTCGCCGCGCCGCGCGGTGAACGACACGGGCTCGGACAAGCCGGGCCCCACGAGCCCCTTCGCCTCGATCAGCACGTCGCCGGCAGGGCGCGGCCGGTAGCCGTACACGTCCTCGATCGAACGGCCGACCATGCAGCCGATCAACCGGTCGCGGTCGAGATCGGTCACCGAATCGAACGTGTCGATGCGGCGGCCATCGCGAAACACGGTCACGCGGTCGCACAGTTCATACACCTCTTCCATCCGGTGCGTGACGTAGATGATCGCGCGGCCTTCCGCGCGCAGCGCGCGGATGATCCGGAACAGTTGCGCGGTTTCGCGCGCGGACAGCGAACTCGTCGGCTCGTCGAACGCGATCACGCGCGCGTCGCGCATCAGCGCCTTGCCGATCTCGATCATCTGGCGCTGGCCGATCGACAGATACTTCACCGGAATACCCGGATCGATGTGCTCGCCGAGCCGCTCCAGCGCATCGAGCGCACGCGCGGCAAGCGTGCGTTCGTCGACCACGCCGAGCCGGCTCGGCAACTGCCCGAGCATCAGGTTTTCGGCGACCGTCAGCTCAGGCACCAGATGCAGTTCCTGGTAGATGATCGCGATGCCGGCTTCGAGCGCCGCGCGTGTCGACGCGAAGCGCTGCACCGTGCCGTTCAGCGTCAGCGTGCCGGCCTGCGGCTGGTTCAGGCCGGACAGCACCTTCAGCAGCGTCGACTTCCCCGCGCCGTTCTCGCCCATCAGCCCGTGCACTTCGCCCGCGCGCACCGACAGCGACACGGTGTCGAGCGCGCGCACGCCCGGGAACGTCACCGTGATGCCGTCGAGCGCGAGCAGCGGGCCGCCGGGCGGCGGTGTGCCGGCGCCGCCGCCGTCGTTGCCGGATACGGCCGTCATCGTCTGCGTCGTCATCGCGTTCTCGCGTCGCGCGCTCAGATGCCGAGCTCGGTGCGCACGGCCTGCCAGTTCGCGCGCGTCATCAGCTTGCCGCTCGTCTGCGTGTCGGCCGGCGGCGTCTTGCCGTTGCGGATCCAGTCGACGAGGTTCTGCGTGCTGTCCTTGCCGTGGTTCGTCGAGCTGACCGCGATCGTCCCGTAGAAACCGGTCGGCTCCTTCTTCTGGAATTCGGCGAACGCCTCGCCCGCGCCGTTGATGCCGACGCCGATCACGTCGGCCGCCGGGATATGCAGCTGTTCGGTCGCGCGCACCGCGCCGAGCACGGTTTCCTCGTTCAGCGCGTAGACCACCCACTTCTTCACGTTCGGATGCCGCGCGAGCACCGGCGCGGCCGCACTGAAGCCGCCTTCGTCGTCGGTCGTCTTCTGCGGCGCGTCGAAGATGTTCTCCTTGCGGAAGCCGTTCGCGAGCAACGCCTGCGTCGCGCCGTCGGTGCGCAGCTTCGCGGTCGGCAGCTCGTAGTTCGTGATCCGCAGCGCGCCGACTTCCTCGGGCTTCCAGCGGCGCCGCTTCATCTCGTCGGCAATCGCCTGGCCGACCTGGTTGCCGATCTTGGTCGCCGACATCCCGAGGTGCGGCACGTTCGGCAGCGGCTTGCCGGTCGAATCGACGAGCTGGTCGTCGACGGTCACGAACTTCATGTTGTAGCGCTTCGCACGCGCGGCGATCGCCGGGCCAAGGCGCACATCCGGCGCGCAGATCACGAAGCCTTGCGCGCCCTGCGAGCCGAGGTTGTCGATCGCGGCGAGCACCTTCTCGCCGTCGGGCGTGCCGATCTTCACGACCGAGAAATTCTCCTTCTGGCCCAGCGCGGACGCCGCGTTTTGCTCGTTGATGAACCAGGCCTGCTCGGGCATCTTCACCAGGAAGCCGATCTTCAGCGGCGCGTCGGCGCGCGCGGCGCCCTGCATGCCGAGCGGTGCGATGCATAGCGCGGCCAGCAACGCGCGCAACGTCTGGCGGCGAATCGTGTGGATCGTGCGGTTCATGCAGTGTCTCCTTGGTGTCGGCTCATGCCGTAGTGATTCGTCGTGCGTGATCGCGCCGCAGCGCGTTGCGCACGGTCAGCGGCCGAACGCGTCGGTCTGCACGCGCCGGCCGAACAGGAATGCGTCGGCGACGAGCCGCAGCGGCCGCACGTCGACGTCGCTTTCGCCGCGCGCGATCAGCGCGCGGAACTGCGCATACAGCGCCGGGTACTCGCGCTCGGGGCCGATCTCGACCGGCTCGCCGGCGATCGACAACTGCGCGCCGCCGCGGCTGATCGCGAGCACGCCGTCGGCCGTGTCGACCGCGATCTCCCATTGCTCGACCGGGCCATGCCGCCAGTCGAATTCCGCGCGCACCGGCACGCCGTCGGTATCCGCGCAATCGAGTTCGGCCGCGATCGGTGTCTGCACGTCGCTCGGCACGATGAGCGTCGCCTCGCGCAGCACCAGCTCGCGCGGCAGGATTCGCGTGACGATCGATAGCGCATTGATGCCCGGATCGAACACGCCGAGGCCGCCCGGCTCCCAGATCCACTGTTGCCCCGGATGCCAGCGCCGCACGTCTTCTTTCCAGCGCACCTGCACCGCGCGGATCGCGCGCGTCGCGAGCCATGCGCGGGCGGGCTCCACCGCGCTCGCGCAGCGCGAATGCCAGGTCGCGAACAGCGTGAGGCCATGCTCGCGCGCGAGCGCCTCCAGCGCGGCCACTTCGCCGAGCGTCGCGCCCGGCGGCTTCTCGAGCATCACGTGCTTGCCGGCTTCGAGCGCCGCGCGGGCCTGTGCGTAGCGCACCTGCGGCGGCGCGCACAGCGACACGGCATCGAGACCGGGCTCGGCCGCGAGCAGCGCGCCGAGGTCCGGGTAGTTGCGCACGCCGGCGACTTCCGCGTGACGGCTCGCGCACGCGGTCAACCTGAAGCCCGGTTCGGCATCGATCGCCGGCAGATGCTGGTCGCGCGCGATCTTGCCGATCCCGACCACGCCCAGCGAAATTGCGTCGCTCATCGTGCGTTCCTCCTGCGTCGCTCAGTGCGCCCAGCGCAACACGAGCGGATCGAGCCGGCGCGCGATCGCGATCAGCTCCGCACGCGTGTCCGGATGCAGTTCCGGCATCGGATGCCGCGGCCGCTCGCACGCGATCACGCCGCCTTCGCGCATCAGCGCCTTCGCGGTCAGGATCCCGGACTGGCGGTTCTCGTGGTTGATCAGCGGCAGCCACGCCTGGTAATGCGCGAATGCGTCGTCGTGACGGCCTGCGCGGAAGGCTGCGAGGATCGGCCGGATGCCGTCCGGGTATGCGCCGCCCGTCATCGCGCCGGTCGCGCCCGCATGCAGGTCGGCCAGCAACGTGATCGCCTCCTCGCCGTCCCACGGCCCCTCGACCGCGTCGCCGCCCAGGCGGATCAGCTCGCGCAGCTTGTTCGCGGCGCCCGGCGTCTCGATCTTGAAGTAAGCGACCTGCTCGATCTCGCGCGCCATCCGCGCGAGGAGCTGGGCGGAGAGCGCGGTGCCGCTCGCGGGCGCGTCCTGGATCATGATCGGGATGTCGATCGCATCGGACACGCGCGCATAGAAATCGACGATCTGCGCTTCCGGCACGCGGAATGTCGCGCCGTGATACGGCGGCATCGTCATCACCATCGCGGCGCCGAGCTGCTGCGCGCGCAGGCTGCGCGCCGCACACACCTGCGTGCTGTAGTGCGACGTCGTGACGATCACCGGCACGCGCCCCGCGACGTGCTCGAGGATCGCGCGCGTGAGCACGTCGCGTTCATCGTCGGTGATCGCGAACTGCTCGGAGAAGTTCGCGAGGAGGCACAGCCCGTCCGAGCCCGCGTCGATCATGAAATCGACCGCGCGCTTCTGGCTCGCGAGGTCGAGCTCGCCGGTGTCGGTAAACGTCGTCGGAACGACGGGGAAGATGCCGCGGTAGCGCGGCGTGCTGCTCGATGTCATGGTTCGGGTCCTGCGTCAGTCAAGACGATGCGTCGCCGCAAGGCATCACGATTCGCGGGCGAGCGCGCCGTCGATGGGTTGCGGTGTGCGCAGCGCCGCACGGACCACGAACGTGATCAGCACCGCGAACAGCAGCGTCGCCGCGAGAAAATACAGGCCGGCCGCGAGGCTGCCGGTCGCCTGCTTGATCAGGCCGATTCCGTACGGCCCGACATAGCCGCCGAGATTCGCGAGCGAATTGATCGCGGCAATGCCGACCGCCGCGCTCGTACCGGTCAGGAACTCGCCGGGCAGCGCCCACACGACGGCCTGGATCGAATAGAGCGAAAACGCCGTGAGGCAGATGAACAGGAACTGCAGTGCCGGCTGCCGCACCCACGCGCTCGCGGCCATCGTCAGCGCGGCCGCGGCCGATACGACGACGATGTGCCAGTAGCGTTCGCGCGTGCGGTCCGAATGGCGCGGCACGACCAGCAGGCCGACCACCGCGAACAGGTACGGCACGGCGGACAGCAGGCCCGTCGCCGCATCGCCCGTGCCGAACGCCTTGATGATCGTCGGCAGCCACAGCGACAGCCCGTAGATGCACAGCGGAAACGGCAGGAACAGCGCGGCGAGCAGCAGCACGCGCCGGTCGCGCAGCGCCGCGAGCGGATTGCGGTGCGTGTCGGGGCGATAGGTATCGCGATCGGCAGCAAGCTGGCGGGCGATCCAGCGGCGTTCCGCATCGTTCAGCCAGCGGGCGCGATCGGGCGACTCGGGCAGCAGCCGCAGCGTCGGCCACACGAGCAGCACGGCCGGCAGGCCGCTGACGACGAACAGCGTCTGCCAGTTCGACAGGCCGAACAGCCCGTGCGTCGACAACAGCCAGCCTGCGAGCGGGCCTGTCACGATGCCGGCGACCGGCTGCGCGAGCACGAGCAGCCCGATCACCCGCGCGCGATCGCGCATCGGGAACCACTGCGTGAGGAAATAGAGAATGCCCGGATACAGGCCGGCCTCGGCTGCCCCCAGCAGGAAGCGCAGTACGTAGAAGCTGGTCGGCCCCTGCACGAACGCCATGGCCATCGTGATCACGCCCCACGTCGCGAGGATGCGAGCGAACCATACACGCGCGCCGAAGCGGCCCAACGCGAGATTGCTCGGCACCTCGCACAGGAAGTAGCCGATGAAGAACAGGCCCGCACCGAGCCCGTACGCCGCGTCGCTCAGACCGATCGCCGCGTTCATGTGCAGCTTCGCGAAGCCGACGACCGTGCGATCGACGTACGCGACCACGTAGATCAGCGCGAGAAACGGCACCAGCTTGCGTGTGAGCACGCGCATCAGATGCCGCTCGTCGATGGCGGCCGGCATGCCGGGCCGAGGCGTGGCCGATGTCGCGGACGGTTGTTGCGTCGTCATGCTGTCTCCAAGGGTGGGCTGCGCCGGCGTCGTCACCGGTCTGTCCTGCTGCGCCTGGTCATCGCCGCGCGCGTGCCGTGCCGGCTCGCGCGGCGCTTCGTCACGCTCAATGCGAATGGCTCGGCACGTCCGCGCCGCGCATGCCGACCAGGAAGTCGAGGTCGCACCCCTCGTCGGCCTGCAGCACGTGATCGATGTACAGCCGTGCGTAGCCGCCCTTGCCGAGCTGGCCGGCCACGCCCGGCGCCGCGGTCGGATCGACGTCCGACAGGCGGCGCTGCAGTTCGTCATCCGTAATGTCGAGATGCAGCGTGCCGGCCTCGCAGTCGAGCGCGATCCAGTCGCCGTTGCGCACGGCCGCGAGCGGCCCGCCGGCGGCGGCCTCCGGCGCGACGTGCAGCACGACCGTGCCGTACGCGGTGCCGCTCATCCGCGCGTCGGAAATCCGCACCATGTCCTTCACGCCCTGGCGCAGCAGCTTCGGCGGCAGCCCCATGTTGCCGACCTCGGCCATCCCCGGATACCCGCGCGGCCCGCAGTTCTTCAGCACGAGCACCGAGCTGGCGTCGACGTCGAGCGCCTCGTCGTTGATCGTCGCCTTGTAGTGTTCGAAGTTCTCGAACACGACCGCGCGGCCGCGATGCCTGAGCAGTTCGGGGCTCGCCGCCGACGGCTTCAGCACCGCGCCGCGCGGCGCGAGATTGCCGCGCAGGATGCGGATGCCGCCGTCGGCGATCAGCGGCCGGTCGAGCGGACGGATCACCTCGTCGTCATGGTTCGGCGCTTCGCGCACGTTGTCCCACAGCGACTTGCCGTTCACGGTGAGCGCGTCCGGGTTCGGCAGCAGCCCGCCTTCGCCGAGCCGGCGCAGCACGGCCGGCAGCCCGCCCGCGTAATAGAACTCTTCCATCAGGAAGCGCCCCGACGGCATCAGGTCGACGATCGTCGGCGTGTCGCGGCCGATGCGCATCCAGTCTTCCAGTTCGAGCGGCACGCCGATGCGGCCCGCGATCGCCTTCAGGTGGATCACCGCATTGGTCGAACCGCCGATCGCCGCGTTCGCGCGGATCGCGTTCTCGAACGCCGCGCGCGTCAGGATCTTCGATAGCACGAGCCCTTCCAGCGCCATCTCGACGATGCGGATGCCGGACATGTGCGCAAGCACGTAGCGGCGCGAATCGACGGCCGGAATCGCCGCGTTGTGCGGCAGCGCGACGCCGAGCGCCTCGGCCATGCACGCCATCGTCGACGCGGTGCCCATCGTGTTGCAGGTGCCGGCCGAGCGCGACATCCCGGCTTCGGCCGACAGGAAGTGATGCAGGTCGATCTCGCCGGCCTTCAGCGCTTCGTGCAGTTGCCACACGGCCGTGCCCGAGCCGATGTTCCGGCCTTCCAGCTTGCCGTTCAGCATCGGGCCGCCCGACACGACGATCGCCGGCACGTCGCAGCTCGCGGCGCCCATCAGCAGCGCGGGCGTGGTCTTGTCGCAGCCGGCGAGCAGCACGACCGCGTCGATCGGATTGCCGCGGATCGCTTCCTCGACGTCCATCGACGCGAGGTTGCGCGTGAGCATCGCCGACGGGCGCAGGTTCGATTCGCCGTTCGAGAACACCGGGAATTCGACCGGGAAGCCGCCCGCCTCGGAGATCCCGCGCTTCACGTGCTCGGCGAGCTTGCGGAAGTGCGCGTTGCACGGCGTCAGTTCGGACCACGTATTGCAGATGCCGATGACCGGCCGGCCATCGAACTCGTGATCGGGGATGCCCTGGTTCTTCATCCAGCTCCGGTACATGAAGCCGTTCTTGTCGTTCGTGCCGAACCATTGGGCGGAGCGCAGCCTGGGTTTTGTTGCCGACATCGTCAGTCCTGTGGTGACGGGTACCGGCGCAGTCTAGGCAGAATTTTGATAACTCGCTAATGACGTTTTGGGCGATTACGATACCGATTTCGATATCGATATAAACCCGTACGATGCCCGATGCCAGCCCGTGGGGAAACCGTGGCCGCCTGAAGACGCGCCAGCTTTTGCTGGTCGTCGCGCTCGCCGACGAAGGCAGCATTCACCGCGCGGCGGCCGCGCTGAACATGACGCAGCCGGCCGCATCGAAGCTGCTGCGCGAACTCGAGGAATCGATCGGCGCGGTGCTGTTCGAGCGCCTGCCGCGCGGGATGCGGCCGACACTGTACGGCGACGCGCTGATCCGCCATGCGCGCGCGGCGCTCGGCAGCCTCGACCAGGCGCACGAGGAACTGGCCGCGCTGAAGGCCGGTCACCTCGGGCACGTGGCGGTGGGTGCGATCACGTCGCCGGGCCTGCGGCTCGTGCCGCCGGCCGTCGCCGCCGTGAAGGGCACGCATGCCGGCCTGCACGTGTCGGTCGAGATCGACACCAGCAACGTGCTGCTCGAACATCTCGCGCAGGAAAAGATCGACATCGTGCTCGGCCGGCTCTCCGCCGAACACGACAAGCTGCACCTGCGCTACGAACCGCTGACCGGCGAGCCGGTGGCCGCGGTCGTGCGGCCGGGCCATCCGCTGCTCGCGCAGGCGCCGCTGTCGCTCGCGGACGTGCAGCGCGCCGCGTGGGTCGTGCCGCCGGCCGGCAGCGTGCTGCGCCACCGCTTCGAACTCGTGTTCCAGCGCGCGAGCCTCGCGCCGCCGGCGAACCTCGTCGAGACATCCGCGCTGCTGTTCATCACGCAACTGCTCGAACAGAGCGACATGATCGCGGTGCTCGCCGAGGACGTCGCGCGCTACTACGCGCGGCACGGGATCGTCACGGTGCTGCCGCTGCAGATGGATTGCCGGATGGACGATTTCGGGATCATCACGCGCACCGACCGGCTGCATTCGCCGGCCGTCGCGGTGATGGCCGATGCGATCCGCGCGGCCGCGCGGGAGGTATATGGCGTCGAGCTGTGACGCTCGCGCGGGCGACGCGGCGTCGTGGCCATCTCCGGATTGCCCGGAACCGATGCGCGCCGGCTGACGCACACGCGGCCCCGGTCACGCGTTACACCCAGGGCTGCGCGAGCCCTTCGGTCTGCAACGCCCGCTGGATCGCCGGGCGCGCGAGCACGCGCTGCAGATAGCCGCCGAGTACCGGCCGCTGCCGCGCCGGCTCGGCAAAGCCGCGCGTCCAGCGGCACAGCATCAGCGCATACGGATCGAGCACCGTGTAGTGCGCACCGAGCAGCCACGGGCCGCCGCTCGTTTCCAGTTGACGGTCGAGCTGATCCAGCAGCGCCGCGATTTTCGCCTCGGCATGGGCCTTCACCTGCGCGGCGCCCGCCGCGTTGCCCACATCGACCCAGCGCTCCGGATAGAAGTACGCGAGCAGCGCCGTCTGAAGCGTATTGGTGAGCCACATCAGCCATTTGTAGCACTGCGCGCGTTCCGGCATGCCGAGTTCGGGCGCAAGCCGCTGCTCCGGATGCGTATCGGCGAGATGCAGGCAAATCGCGGCGGCTTCGTACAGCACCAGGTCGCCGTCGATCAGCACCGGAATGAGCCCGTTCGGATTGAGCGCGAGGTAGTCCGGCGACTTGTGCTGGTCGTGCGTGCGGTCGACGAATTCGAGTTCGAACGGCTGGCCGATTTCTTCCAGCACGAAGTGCGGCGCCATGCTGGCGTTGCTGGGGTAGTAGAAGAGCTTCATCGTCGATTTCGTTCGGCGGGTGTCGGCATCACGCGGCGGCGAACACGACGACCGGTTCGCAGCGGATCGGAAAATTGACCGAGTTCGCGATATAGCACTGCGCGTGCGCGTCATGATGCAGATGTTCCGCCCGCTCAAGATCGTCGCCGGCCTGGATCGTCACGTGCGGGCGCAGCACGATGTCCGTGAAGCGGCCCGCATCGGGGCTGTCGATCATCGTGCCTTCCGCGTCGTCGACATAGGCGAGCACGCGGATCCCCGCATCGGAGCACAGATGCAGGTACCAGAGCTTGTGGCACGCCGATGCCGACGCCAGCAGCAGGTCTTCCGGATTCCAGCGCGCGGCATCGCCCCGGAACGCCGGGTCCGACGAACCGGGAATGTCCGGCTTGGAACCGGCCCGGATCACGTGATCCCGCCCGTACTCGCGATACCCCGACGTGCCGGTGCCGCGATTGCCCGTCCACTCGACTGCGACGCGATATTTGTGTTCGCCAGATGCCATCTCGCTCTCCATTGATGTGGGTTGCTTCGACCGGGCCGGATTGCGTTGTGCGTAGCCCGCCTGTGCCCGCCATTTTGGCACTGGATTCCCGTTTGGTATACCATTATTCCAAATTGACGGAACACGCAGGCATGGAAGCCAAACTCGATTCCACGGCGGACGCCGTGGCCGCCTCGTTGCGGGACATGATCATCAACGGCGAACTGGAAGCCGGCGAGCGGCTGGTCGAGCGCGACCTGGCCGACCGGTTCGGCATCAGCCGGATTCCGATGCGCGAGGCGATCCAGCGCCTGGAGCGCGAAGGATTGCTGGACATCTTCAGGAATCGCGGCGCTGTCGTGCGCATGCTGACCGCGTCCGACGTGCAGGAAATCTACGACCTGCGCACGCTGCTCGAAGGGGATGCGATCTACCGGAGCGTGAAGCGGCTCGACGACGAGACGCTCGCGCGCGCCGAACTCGTCCATCGCCTGCTCGGCGATGCGGCCGTGGCGCGCCGGCAGGGCGAACTGAACCGCGAATTCCACGCGCTGCTGTATTCGTGCTGCGGCAACGCGCGGCAGTTGAAGACGATCGCGGAACTGCGCAGCCAGGTCGAACGGTACGAGCGCCTGCAAGCCACGCTGCTCGCGGATACGCCTTCGTTCCAGGTCGAGCACGAGGAGATCCTGCAGGCGTGCCGCGACCGCAATGCGCGTGCGGCTCGCTCGATGACGGTCGCACATCTCGAATCCGCCAGGCGCATCGTGATGCGGCTCGTCGAAGGCGGTTGAAGCCGGCGGTACGTTTGCCGCTTGCACCATGCGGCGCGGCTGCATCGCCGACGGTCTGCACCGTGCGGCACGACAACGTAGTCTGGCTCGCGCTGCTTGCTTGCGCCGATCGCCGGGCACGGCATCCCGGTGCGCTCGACCGAAGAGCGGGTCGAGGGTCACTCCGGGGGCTGGCCGCGATCGTTCGCGAACTTCAACGCCCTCCGCCCACCCTCAACGCACCGTTGCCTTGACACACACGTCCCGATCAATCCCTTGGCGCTCGGTCGCCAGAACAGCGGCCGTAGCACGCGCACCCGGCACCCGGAATACGGCGACCCTGCGGATCAAATACAGCGTGACAAAACTGACCACGACCGCGATCCACTTCGCGGCAATACTGCCGAGCAGTGTCGCCGCGACGTGCACGATGCCGCCGGTCAGCAGCGAACCCAGCCCGCAGCTCGCCGCGAACAGCAGCGCCTCGCCGATCTGCCGGCGGCCGGTCGCGTCCGAGTGGAACACGAAGCGGCGCGAAAGCACGTAATTCACGATGCCCCCGATCAGGTACGCCATCCATGCCGAAATCCCGACATCGATCTGCATGGCCGAGCTCAGCGTGAGGAAGAGCGACCAGTCGGCGACGAGCGACAAGGCACTCACGAAGAAATAGGCGGAAAACATCATTTCTGCCCCCACTGAACCGTGCGGGTCGGGACAGCGCGCAACCCCGATGTACTGACTTGCGGTTCACTACCGCTCTCGTGATATTCCGCGTCCTCGTTGACGGCCCAGACGTCGCGAAGCTTGTACCCGGCGACGATGTTCTCGACGGTCAGCATCGCGGTCATCATTGCATGGTCCTGATTGTTGTACTTGTGCATGCCATTACGGCCGACGAGATGCAGGTTCGGATAGTGCTCGACCAGATCCGCGCGGACCTGATCGACGATGTCGCGATAATCGTCGTCGTACACGGGGTACGCCTTCGGCTGACGAACGACGCGCGATCCACGAATCTGATCGCGGGTCGCAAGACCGACTTTCTCGAGTTCGTCGATCGCGAGTTCGGTGAGATCGGCATCGCTGCTTTCCCACATCGAATCGCCATCGAAGCAAAAGTACTCGAGCCCGAGGCAGCCGCCGGTCGTCGCGTCGGGCACCATCTCAGGCGACCACGACGCGAAATTCTGGATGCGCCCGACCTTGACGGACGGGTCGTGGATGTAGATCCAGTTGTCCGTGAACGTGGCAGGCCGGTCGAGTATCAGCGCGACCGTGATGAAGTCTCGATACTGCAGCCTCGACGCGGCAGCCGCGGATGACGGACGGGGCGAAATCGCGTTGAGCGTTTCGCGCAGCGGCGCGGTGCACACCACGTCACGCGCGCTGATGCGATTGATCTGGCCGTCCTTGCCGACGGTTTCGACAAGCCAGCGCCGCGCGCGACTGTCGTATTGCATCGCGCCGGCCGCTTGTCCCATCATCAGTTGTCCACCCTGATCCTGAAATTTCCGGGCGGCAGCTTCCCACAACATGCCGGGGCCGCGGCGCGGGTAGTGGAAGGATTCGATCAGGGTCTTGACGTCGGTCTTGCTCGACCGGATGCCGAGTGAGCGTTTGACGGCACTGACGATGGCGGTAGACAGGCTCAGGCCCTTGATGCGCTGCGCGGCCCAGTCCGCCGAAATCTCGTCGCACGACATGCCCCAGACCTTTTCCGTGTAGGTCCTGAAGAAGATCGAGAACAGTCGTTCGCCGAATTGATTGGCGACCCACTGGTGAAAGGACTTCGGGTGCGGGCACGGCTTGATGCGCGCGGCGAGGTACGAAAGCACGCAGCGCGTACTTTCCACGATGCCGAGATTGAGCAAGGCCTCGATTCCGTCGAGCGGGTAGCGGTAGAACTTGTTCCGGTAAAAGATGCGCGAGCTGCGTGGCCGCTCGATGAAGTCGTCCGGGAGCAGTTCGTGCCACAGTGCGACAACGTCCGGGGACTTCGAGAAGAAGCGGTGTCCCCCGATGTCGAAGCAGTGACCGTCGAACTGTTCGGTGCGACTGATGCCGCCGACATAGCGAGGATCTTTCTCGACGAGCGCGACCGAAAGGTCGGTCTGCTTGGTCAGAAGATAGGCGGCGGTGAGGCCGCCCGGGCCCGCGCCGATGATGAGTACGTCAACCGACTGATCCATGTTGTCACCCCGAGTCTCAAGTCGCTGGTCCATTGACTGTTGTATCGGCCGCTCCAGCCAGGCGGCAAACGCGCTGTTGAATCGATGCGTTGTATTTCCCGTTCAAACGTCGTGCACTTGCGCGTGGCGAGGCCGAGAGGCCCCGCCACGGAAAGCAGTCGGCGGTCGTGCAGGCACCACGGTCTTCTGGCTGGCTGGTGGCGCGTGCACCAATGACGCTTCCTGACCGGCAGCCGTCGTCCTGATGCTGCGGCAGTCGTACAGCCAGACCGTGCTGTTGGGTTCGGGCGACCAGGCGTAGCGTGTCGCCAACTCCGGGTAGCGCTGATGCGACACGATGAAATCCAGCACCGGGTCTGCACAGATGTGCCGGATGCCCGTTCGGGTCAGCGGAAGGTATTCATACTTGGACACGAATACGGTCGACTTTGGGCCCGCGTCGTGGTTGCCGCGAGGCCGGGCCGCGTACGGGTCCTGCTTGATCAATTCGAGCCGCCGTAGCGCCTCGAAGGTCGTCCGGCGGTGGAAGATCAGACCCGCGGCCTGAGCCGGCGAGTAATAGCTCGATGTCCTCATCATCAGCCACGGATAGACGACTTCATCTGCCGGGCCGTCCCAATAGACGATGTTGCCGCGCGCGACCGTACCTTCGAACGGCGCAAAGTCCGCACGGTCGGCGCCGGCTTCCATGATCTTGGTGGGCTCCGAGCGCTGGTCGATATTGACGAGTCCGTATGCGGCGAAAGCGGCCAATATCACCGGCAGCCCGACGACCGCGATTCGCTTGTGCGACAGATTGAGCACCGCGAGCAACGCGACCAGCGCGACGACGAGGTGCGTGTGAATCAGTGTTTCGAGCCACGGGAGGTCGAGCATCACGCTTCCGGTCGGATACTGGATGCGACAGACCTGATACGCGCCCTGGAAGACGATCCAGACGATCGCGGCAACGAGCGTCACCCCGATCCGCGTATAGCGAAGCGCCGGGGCGAAATCGTCAGGCAGCGCCCTCGGGGCGCGGAGCGCCGGCCAACGGGCTGCCGCGTGGAGCGCCGCGGCAATGGCCAGCGCGACGATCCCGCCGCCGACGTCAATCAGTAGCCAGCAGATCGCCAGCAGCCAGATCAGCGTCGGCCGCGCGAGGCCTTCGCGTCGCACGAGCAAAATGGCCGCAGGCCATTGCATCAGCGTCAGCAGCCACAGCACGCGCCAGGGCTGCAGCTGTATCCAGACCGCATCCTGTCCAGTCAAGTCCGCGATCGTGGTCAGTGCGACGCCGGCCACACCGATCAGCGTGAGCGCCGACCACTGGGTTCGGTGATCCTGCACTCGCGTCGCACAGAGCATCGCGGGCATGGCGATCGCCCAGCACGCTTTGCTCCATGCATTGACCGACCACAAGGTCGGGAACAGGAAGGGCACGTTGTATTGCGCAATCGACCGCCATGCCGGATCGAACGGATACAGGTGCAATGCCTTGAACGCCGGCATCTCGACGACGGCGAAAGCGATCAGCGCGAGCGGCAATAGCCGCCACCACGTCACGCGCGGCATCCGGTCGAGTACGACGAAGACCAGTGAAACGCCGCCGATCAGCGGGTGAACGGCCGTTGCGACGAGTGCCAGCGCAATGGCCATGCGATACCGGCGATCGAGCATCAGCGCGATCGCCCACAGGCCCAGGGCTTCGGCGGGAAGCCGGGCGGTGAGAAAGCCTTCGTCGTACGAGAAGATCAGCCCGGCGCCGTAATCGGACGGCATGCAGGCAATCAGGAACAACGAGAGCCAGTGCCACGGTTCTGGCAGCAGTCTCTTCGTCAGGCGCCAGATGCCGCTCCACCAGAGTGCCTGAGCGACGATCAGGCCCGCGAGATTGCTCGTTCGGAGTCCGAATGCCGAGACGATCTTCGCGAAGATCCGGCCGTAAATCGTCCACTGATCCTGGGAACCGTATTCAAAGAACAGGTCGTGCGAAAAATTCTCGGGATGCGCGTTATAAAGCGCCTGCGCGGTGTACAGGATCGCATCGTGCCGAATGCCCGTATAAGGATGCGTGATCAGGAACAGTACGGCCAGCGAAAGAGCAAGCGCGATGACCGAACAAGGGTGGTTCTCAGTCCGATTCATGATCGAATGAAAGACTTGTATCGACGATATTTCGTGAGCCGGCCATCCGCACGCGGCAGAAAGAACCGCGTGGTTCCGGCGTCGCTGACCGCGGCGCGGTGCATCTGACGGCCCGAGCGCCGTTCAGGTGAAATGCCGGAGGGTGCTCAGGGCACTCGTTTCGGCCTGCAGTCCAGAGTCAGCGGTACGCAGACACGCATGCCGATGAAGTGGGGGGCGACATGGTGCGCTCGCGCGTGCGCCGGCGCCCGTTGCTTCCGATCGGGCGCGGATGCACGCTGGCATGTCCGGCATCGGGCGGAAGCCGGTTCCGGTGTGATCGTTGCTGCGCCGTTGCCCATCCCCGACGATGTCGCGATCGAGATCGTGATACTTGTTTTCATTGTGTCCCCCGATGCGTCCCCCACCGAAACAGTGCCGTTACCGGGGCGTCGGACGCGAACTTTGTCGAAATATTTGGTTGAGCGCCGGAACGGGAGATCCAGCGCATGTGGCGTGGAAGCATGGAGCGTGCCACGGCCGTCGGGGAGGACGTTTAGTCTGACGAGGGGGCGTCGATGCAAGCCGAGATGCCGGTCGTCGCGGAAAATGTGTCGGTCTTGAAACGGTCGGGAATAGCCGGATCGGCTCGACCATCGATCGCGCCGCTGCCGAATGCCAGCCGCGGGCACTTTCCGATCGGTTTCAGTCCTGAATCGGTGACAGGCAAGCGCGATGGCGAGACCGTGCCGGTGCAAGCCTCGCATCGGTGCCGGAGCTGGCCGCCAAGCGGCACCCGTGACGGGGATGACGGTAATCGGCGGTTTCGTCGGACCGTGTGCGCATGGGGCGCGACCGGACAACCGGAAAGTGCTTTATGTTGCAGAGTTGAAACGTCGTGGCCGGTCGGTCGGCCGGTCAGCGCTTCGGTCGGAGAGGCGAGCGCCCCAGGTATGGAACGAAGCCGCCCTACGAAACCAGGCGATGGTTTCGACGGACGCAGGTTTTACCAATCGCCGATGACCTTGGGATCCCGCCGGGCCCAAAGTCCGCAATGGGTTGAATCCTCAGGCGACAAGCGACATCGACGTCAATCGGCGAGGAACCTTTCTCCGGCCCGCCGCAGCTACACCGTCCCCGGCTCTCCGCCCTTGATCCGCAACTGCACGTCAACCGACCCGATGTTCTTCTCGTGCGACACGAGCATCTGCGTAAGCGCATGGTGCATGTCCGGCTGCGCGAGCGTCGGCAGCAACGCCTGCAACTTCCGCACGACCCACCGCTGGCCACGATTCAAGAACGCCAACCGCTCCGGCAAATCGTCGATCGCCATCGCCTTCTCATAGAACGCACCCGTGGCATGCGTCGGCGTCGCATCGAGCGACCGAATCGCGTCGACCAGCACCGCACACCAGTGCGCCTCATCCTGCCGAATACCGGCCACCAGCCGGTGAAGTTCGGGATCGCCGATTTCCGCCGCCGTCTCCGACGCAACCCGCGCGCCGGCGCGCTCGGCTTCCAGCAGTTCGTTCAGCAGCGCAAGCAACGCATCGCGCTGCGCATCGGCGGATTGGTCCGCCGCGTGGGTGGGACGGGGGTCGTGCCCGTCGTCGTGGGTCCGGTTCGACATGCGATGTCCTCCGTTTCGGGAAGGGTGGCGCACCGGTTCGTCCTGCGTGATGCCGTCAGGCACTGCTCACGCGACGGCGTCCACGCATCATGGCGGACGACAGCGGGCCACACGAAGAATGGCTCACAGTCTGACATAGCCATGTGACACGCGTCGCGAGACGGCCCGCTGTGCGTGATGCGCATCAAGACACAGCGCAACGCGCGGCCGACCTCACGTCCACCCTTCAAGCCTCAACGTCGACCGCACGAGCCGCTGCTCTTCCTGTTCGATCTCCCGCAGATACTCGACGCACTGACGAATATGTTCGCTCGCGGCTTTGCGCGCCTGATCGGGCAACCGCCCGGTCACCGCGTTATAGAGCCGCGCATGCTGGCGGTCGATCTGCTTCTTCAACGGCTCACGGTGATAGAGATTGTTCACCGACGCGAACACCGAACTGAGCAGCAGATCCGTCAACGACTGCAGCGTATTCACCAGCACCGGGTTATGCGACGCCTCGCAGATCGCGAGATGAAACGCATGATCGAGCTTCGCGCGCGCGGCCGGGTCGAGATCCTGTGCGTCGGCCGCCGTCATCTCCTCGTAGCGACGCTTGATCAGGATGAAATCGGCCGGCGTGCCGCGCAGCGCCGCGAGCCGCGCGGCCTCCGTCTCCAGCATCCCGCGCACCTCGAACAGGTCGTACAGCGTGCGCGGCTGCGAGCCGAGCAGATGCATCATCGGCGTGATCTCGCGTTGCGGGGTCAGGCTCGCAACGAACGAGCCCTTGCCGTGCGTGGTGTCGATGATCCCGCGCGCGCGCAGCAGCTTCATCCCTTCGCGCACGGCCGTGCGCGACACGCCGAGCTTCTCGGTCAGCCGCCGCTCGGACGGCAGCGCCTGTCCGGCCTTCAGCACGCCGTCGACGATCAGTTTCTCGATGCGCTCGGCAACGACGTCGGCCACGTTCCGCGCCGGGCCCGCTCGATCCTGCATTTCCATACTGGTATGACCACTTCGGAAAGATATCGGAGATTTTCCCACAAACCCTTGTCGTCATTCAGTTTCATGGCAATCGATCCAGCCGCTTCGCGGCCCCTCGATAAAAACTGGTATGACCACATTCGCGACGTCTGGACACACGCGCGCCGCCCGCCAAGAATCCATCCCTTCCGGCGTGCCGCGCGTCGCGCAGCCGCCTGCATGGTGGAGACAACCCCGATGAGTTTCACCTACGACGAACGGATCGACGGCCCGCTGGCGACCGTCGACCGCAACACGCTCGTTGCCGCGCTGCACGCGGCGGCGCCCGGCCTCGACGTGCTGCACGAACGCGAGGCGCTCAAGCCGTTCGAATGCGACGGCCTCGCCGCGTACCGCACGGTGCCGCTCGCGGTCGTGCTGCCCGACACGGTCGAGCAGGTGCGCGCGGTGCTGCGCGTCGCGGCCACGCTCGGCGTGCCGGTGGTCGCGCGCGGTGCGGGCACCGGGCTGTCGGGTGGCGCCATGCCGCTCGAGAAGGGCCTCCTGCTCGTGATGGCGAAGTTCAACAGGATTCTCGACATCGACCCCGATGCCGGCATCGCGCGCGTGCAGCCCGGCGTGCGCAACCTCGCGATCTCGCAGGCGGCCGCGCCGTACGGCCTCTACTACGCGCCCGATCCGTCGTCGCAGATCGCGTGCTCGATCGGCGGCAACGTCGCCGAAAACGCGGGCGGCGTGCACTGCCTGAAATACGGGCTCACCGTGCACAACATCCTGAAGGTCGAGATCCTGACGATCGACGGCGATACGCTCACGCTCGGCGCCGACGCGCTCGACGCACCGGGCTTCGACCTGCTCGCCTTGTTCACCGGCTCGGAAGGGATGCTCGGCATCGTCACGGAAGTCACCGTGAAGCTGCTGCCGAAGCCGCCCGGCGTGAAGGTGCTGATGGCGAGCTTCGACGACGTCGCGGAAGCGGGCGCCGCGGTCGCGAAAATTATCGGCGCGGGCGTGATCCCCGGCGGCCTCGAGATGATGGACAACCTCGCGATCCGCGCGGCCGAGGATTTCATCCACGCGGGCTACCCGGTCGACGCGCAGGCGATCCTGCTGTGCGAACTCGACGGCTCGCCGACCGACGTCGAGGAAGACGCCGAACGCGTCGCCGCGCTGCTGCGCGACGCGGGCGCAACCGAGATCCGCGTCGCACGCGACGAAGCCGAGCGCCAGCGCTTCTGGGCCGGCCGCAAGAACGCGTTCCCGGCGGTCGGCCGCATGTCGCCCGACTACTACTGCATGGACGGCACGATCCCGCGCCGCGAGCTGCCGCGCGTGCTCGAAGGCGTCGCCGCGCTGTCCGCCGAATTCGGGCTGCCGGTCGCGAACGTATTCCACGCGGGCGACGGCAACATGCACCCGCTGATCCTGTTCGATGCGAACCGGCCCGGCGAACTCGACCGCGCGGAAGCGCTCGGCGGCAAGATCCTCGAGCTGTGCGTCGCGGCGGGCGGCAGCATCACCGGCGAGCACGGCGTCGGGCGCGAGAAGATCAACCAGATGTGCGTGCAGTTCAACGCCGACGAAATCACGTTCTTCCACGCAGTGAAGGCCGCGTTCGATCCGCAGGGCCTGCTCAATCCCGGCAAGAACATCCCGACGCTGCACCGCTGCGCCGAATTCGGCGCGATGCACGTCCATCACGGCAAGCTGCCGTTTCCCGAACTGGAGCGCTTCTGATGCGACGCGAAATCGAATCGATCGACGACAGCGCGGCGCTCGTCGCCCAGGTCGACGCCGCGATCCACGACCGCCAGCCGCTGCACATCCGCGGCGGCGGCACGAAGGCGTTCCTCGGCCGCCCGGTCGAAGGCCGCGCGCTCGACGTGCGCACGCATCGCGGCGTCGTTGCGTACGACCCGACCGAACTCGTCGTCACCGCGCGTGCAGGCACGCCGCTCGCCGAACTCGAAGCGATGCTCGACGCGGCCGGCCAGATGCTGCCGTGCGAGCCGCCGACGTTCGGCGGCGCGGCAACGGTCGGCGGCATGTTCGCGGCGGCGCTGTCGGGCCCGCGCCGTCCGTGGGCCGGTGCGGTGCGCGACTTCGTGCTCGGCTGCCGCGTGATTACCGGCCACGCAAAGCACCTGCGCTTCGGCGGCGAGGTGATGAAGAACGTCGCGGGCTACGACGTGTCGCGGCTGCTCGCGGGCAGCTTCGGCTGTCTCGGGGTCGTGACCGAGGTGTCGCTGAAGGTACTGCCGAAGCCGCGCGCGACCGGCGATCTCGCGTTACAGCTTGCCGTGGACGAAGCTGTGCAGCGTGTCGCCGCATGGCGGCGCGCGGGGCTGCCGCTCGCGGGCGCATGCCACGCCGACGGCGTGCTGCGGGTGCGGATCGAAGGCGGCGAGGGCTCGGTGAAGGCCGCGCGCGACACGATCGGCGGCGAGCGCATGGACGACCGCGACGATGCGTTCTGGGCACGGCTGCGCGACCTTGCGCTGCCGTTCTTCGACGATCCGCGCCCGCTGTGGCGCGTGTCGGTGCCGGCCGCCGCGCCGCTCGACGCGTTGCCCGGCGCGCTGCTTGCCGACTGGGGCGGCGCACAGCGCTGGCTGAAGAGCGACGCCGCACCGGCCGACGTGCAGCGGTTCGCCGCGCAATGGGGCGGCCACGCGACCTGCTTCACGCCGGGCACGACACGCGAGCCGTTCCAGCCGCTGCCGCCCGCATTGTTGCGCGTGCACCGGCAGCTCAAGGCGCAGCTCGACCCGCATGCGATTTTCAATCCCGGCCGCCTGTACGCCGATTTCTGACGCGAACCCGATCCCGACCGCCGATGCAAACCAATCTCAGCGAAGCAAGCAAGGCCCTCGCCCGGGCCGACGAAGCGGAAGCGATCCTGCGCGCGTGCGTGCACTGCGGCTTCTGCAATGCGACCTGCCCGACCTACCAGGTGCTCGGCAACGAGCTCGACGGGCCGCGCGGCCGCATCTACCTGATCAAGCAGCTGCTCGAAGGCGAACCGTGCGGCGAACGCACGCAGCAGCACCTCGACCGCTGCCTGACGTGCCGCAACTGCGAGACGACCTGCCCGTCCGGCGTGCGCTATCACACGCTGCTCGACATCGGCCGCGCGGAAGCCGAGAAACGCGCGCAGCGGCCCGCACGCGAGCGCCTGCTGCGTGCGGGGCTGCGACACGTCGTGCCGCGCCCGGCGACGTTCGCCGCGTTGCTGAAGGCCGGCCGCGCGCTGCGCCCGCTGCTGCCCGGCACGTTGCAGGACAAGATCCCGGCCGCGATCCCCGCCGCCGCACCGCGCCCGCCCGTGCGCCATGCACGACGCGTGCTGATGCTCGAGGGCTGCGTGCAGCCGTCGCTGTCGCCGAACACCAATGCGGCCGCCGCGCGCGTGCTCGACCGGCTCGGCATCAGCGTGAGCCCGGCACGTGAAGCCGGCTGCTGCGGCGCGACCGAATATCACCTGAACGCGCAGGACGCCGGCCTCGCCCGCGCGCGCCGCAACATCGACGCATGGTGGCCCGCGATCGAAGCGGGTGCGGAAGCGATCGTGCTGACGGCGAGCGGCTGCGGCGCATTCGTCAAGGAATACGGCGACCTGCTGCGCTCCGACCCCGTCTATGCGGAGAAAGCGCGACGCGTCAGCGCGCTCGCGCGCGATCTCGCCGAGGTGATCGCGGCCGAGCCGCTCGACGCGCTGTCCGGTTCGACGCCACGCCGCATCGCGGTGCACTGCCCGTGCACGCTGCAGCACGCGCAGCGCCTCGGCGGCACCGTCGAACGCATCCTGACGCAGCTCGGCTTCGATCTGACGAATGTCGCCGATGGCCATCTGTGCTGCGGCTCGGCCGGCACGTATTCGCTGACGCAGCCCGAACTCGCGACGCAACTGCGCGACAACCGGCTCGACGCACTCGAAGCCGCGCGGCCGGACCTGATTGTCACGGCCAACGTCGGCTGCCAGACTCACCTGAACGGCGCGGGCCGCACGCCCGTGCGCCACTGGATCGAGCTCGTCGACAACCACCTCGTCAACTGACCTGATTCCGGAGGATTGCCATGCAGACGAAACCTGAACTCGAACTCGCCGATGCCGACCGCATGCTTGCCGCCGCCCGCGCGGAAGCGGACCGCCACGGCTGGGCCGTGTCGATCGCCATCGTCGACGACGGTGGCCACCTGCTCGCGTTTGCGCGCCTGGACGGCGCATCGCCGGCCACCACCTATATCGCGCAGGACAAGGCGCGCGCGGCGGCGCTCGGCCGGCGCGAGACGAAGGCGTATGAGGATATGATCAACGGTGGCCGCACCGCGTTTCTCAGCGTGCCGCTGACGGGGTTGCTCGAAGGCGGCGTGCCGGTCACGGTCGGCGGCCGGATCGCGGGCGCGATCGGCGTGTCTGGCGTAAAGTCCGAACAGGACGCGCAGATCGCCCGCGCCGGCACACAAAGCGTCGCGGCATAACCAGCCCAAGCCGCGCGCGAATCTTTATTCCCCGGGAGGATTGACGATGATCGACCAAGCAGGACTGCAAGTCGCGCCAGCGCTGAGCCAGTTCATTGAAAACGAAGCGCTGCCGGGCACCGGCATCGACAAGGCCGCGTTCTGGAGCGGTTTCTCGGCCCTGGTGCACGACCTGGCGCCGCGCAACCGCGAACTGCTCGCGGAACGCGACCGCCTGCAGCAGGAACTCGACACCTGGCACCGCGCGCACCCCGGCCCCGTGCGCGACCACGCCGCGTATCGCGCGTTCCTCGAACAGATCGGCTACCTCGTGCCGGTTCCGTCGAACGTCGCGGCAGCCACCGCGAACGTCGACAGCGAGATCGCCACGCAAGCCGGCCCGCAGCTCGTCGTACCGCTGTCGAACGCGCGCTACGCGCTGAACGCCGCGAACGCGCGCTGGGGCAGCCTGTACGACGCGCTGTACGGCACCGACGCGCTGCCGGAAGACGGCGGCGCCGAACGCACCGCGACCTACAACCCGACGCGCGGCCAGCACGTGATCGACTACGCGCGCAACGTGCTCGACAACGCGGCGCCGCTCGCCGGCGCGTCGCACCGCGACGCGCTGCGCTACCGCGTGCAGGACGGCCAGCTCGCCGTCGAAACCGCGAAGGGCGTCGTGCATCTCGCGCAGCCGGCGCAGTTCGTCGGCTACCAGGGCACGGCCGACGCGCCGTCCGCGATCCTGCTGAAGCACAACGGCCTGCACCTCGAGATCCAGATCGACGCGTCGACGCCGATCGGCCGCGCCGATCTCGCGAACGTGAAGGACGTCGTGCTCGAAGCCGCGGTCAGCACGATCATCGACTGCGAGGATTCGGTCGCGGCGGTGGATGCCGACGACAAGGTCCAGCTCTACCGCAACTGGCTCGGGCTGATGCAGGGCACGCTGGTCGAAGAAGTCGCGAAGGGCGGCAAGACCTTCACGCGCCGCCTGAACGCCGACCGCGAGTACACCACGCCCGACGGCGGCACGCTGTCGCTGCACGGCCGCTCGCTGCTGTTCGTGCGCAACGTCGGCCACCTGATGACCAACGGCGCGGTGCTCGACCGCGACGGCAACGAGATTCCGGAAGGGATCCTCGACGGCGTCGTCACGGTGCTGTGCTCGCTGCACGACCTGAAGGCGAAGCGCAACTCGCGCACGGGCTCGATCTACATCGTGAAGCCGAAGATGCACGGCCCGGTCGAAGTCGCGTTCGCCGATACGCTGTTCGCACGCATCGAGGATCTGTACAAGCTGCCGCGCAACACGCTGAAGATGGGCATCATGGACGAGGAGCGCCGCACCAGCGTGAACCTCGCCGCGTGTATCGCCGCAGCCGCCGCGCGCGTGGCGTTCATCAACACCGGCTTCCTCGATCGCACCGGCGACGAGATGCACACCGCGATGGAAGCGGGCCCGATGATCCGCAAGGGCGACATGAAGTCGTCGGCATGGATCCAGTCGTACGAGCGCAACAACGTGCTCGCCGGCCTGTCGGCCGGCCTGCGCGGCCGCGCGCAGATCGGCAAGGGCATGTGGGCGATGCCGGACCTGATGCACGCGATGCTCGAACAGAAGATCGCGCATCCGCGCGCCGGCGCGAACACCGCCTGGGTGCCGTCGCCGACCGCCGCGACGCTGCACGCGCTGCACTACCACCTGGTCGACGTGCAGGCCGTCCAGCAGGAACTCGAGAAGACGCCGTACGCGAGCGAACGCGACACGCTGCTCGAAGGCCTGCTGACCGTGCCGGTCGTCGAGCGTGCCGCGTGGAGCGAGGCCGAGATCCTGAGCGAAGTCGAGAACAACGCGCAGGGCATCCTCGGCTACGTCGTGCGCTGGGTCGAACAGGGCGTCGGCTGCTCGAAGGTGCCCGACATCCACGACGTCGGCCTGATGGAAGACCGCGCGACGCTGCGCATCTCGAGCCAGCACATCGCGAACTGGCTGCGCCACGGCGTGATCACCGAGGCGTTCGTGCTCGACGTGTTCAAGCGGATGGCGCGCGTCGTCGACCAGCAGAACGCCGGCGACCCGAACTATCGCCCGATGGCGCCCGGCTACGACCAGTCGACCGCGTTCAAGGCCGCATGCGCGCTCGCGCTGCAGGGCACGTCGCAGCCGAGCGGCTATACCGAGCCGCTGCTGCACCGGTTCCGGCTCGCGTTCAAGGCGGAACAGCAGGGCGCGTAAGCATCGGCGTGCTGCGGGCTTCCGGCATGCCGGGTGCCCGTATGCCGCGAGCCCGTACCTGCTTCACGAAACGGGCGGCCGTCACGGCCGCCCGTTTTCATTTTCGCGCGCGCCCGGCGGTTGAAACGAATAATCGGCGTATATCGCATCCCTTCATTTTTCGCGTTCGAGTGCCGTTAACCGGATGGAAACGGCAGCGGCATGCCGCGCGCCACGGCCGCTCTTGCCGCAAAGCCTTGTGCCGGAACGCTCTGCCCGATATTCGCAAGCCCGGCATTTCACTGTAATTTGATCCGGATCAACGATCCGCAACATTTTTCGCGTGTACGGACGCGCGCGCTATACTCCGATGGATTCGCGCTGCCCGATTCGCCGGATCGCCGAATCGGCGCAGATGTCACCTGTGAATACTTGATTTACCGGTATATCTGGCCGCGATTACCGATAATCGGTGTCCATTTTCTCCGCCGGCCGGCAGGAAGGCGTCGGAATGGCCGCGTAACGGATCGCCGCCGGAACGTCATACGAACCATCGCATCGGCCCGCCTCCCGGCGGCAATGCCCATCGATCCACGGACCATGGCAGAAACCGACTACGCAATGCCCAGCGAATCCGGCCTGACGAGCCGTGTCGCCGCTCATCTGCGCCGGTTCCTGCTGCCGCACCTGATCTTCTATACCGGGCTGCTGATCGCGCTGATCCTGCTGCTCCTGTGCGGGATCGTGCTGTACCAGGGCCGCATCGACGCACGCGACCGCTCGGCCGCGATGCA
This sequence comes from Burkholderia sp. Ac-20349, assembly GCF_017104865.1. NCBI lineage: Bacteria > Pseudomonadati > Pseudomonadota > Betaproteobacteria > Burkholderiales > Burkholderiaceae > Burkholderia > Burkholderia sp. Ac-20349. Next base: position 1,361 of record NZ_JAAGPM010000094.1, on the reverse strand, counting down.
GCAGAATCTTGCGCTGATGGCGTCGTGGGACATCGAGCGCAACATCGAGATCTATTCGCTGTCGCTGCAGGCCGTCGTCGAAGGCGAGAACGACCCCGATGTCGTCAAGCTGCCGATGCCGCTGCGCCGCCAGGTGCTGTTCGACCGTGCGACGACGGCCAAGTACCTCGGCGGCATCTACGTGCTCGACGCCAAGGGCGACATCGAGGTCGACGGCAAGAGCGACGTGCCGCGCAAGGCCAACTTCGGCAACGAACCGTACTTCAAGGTGCACCGCGACCACTCCGACGTCGGCCTGTACGTCAGCCCCCCGTATCATTCGCGGCTGCGCGGCGGCTCGCCGAGCATCGCGCTCAGCCGGCGCATCACGCGGCCCGACGGTTCGTTCGGCGGCGTCGCGGTGATGTCGATCCGGCTCGAATATTTCCAGAACCTGTTCTCGCGCCTGTCGCTGGGCGATCGCGGCTCGATCGCGCTGATCAACACCGATGGCCAGATGCTCGCGCGCGAGCCGTACGATCCCAAGATCGTCGGCCGCGACATCAGCCGCGCCAGCACGTTCCGGCGCTTCATGACCGCCAGCGAAGGCAGCTTCGCCGATACCGCGTCGATCGACGGCGTGCGGCGCCTGTACGTGTTCCGGCACCTCGACCACCTGCCGCTCATCATCATGATCGCGCGCTCGGAAGCGGACACCTACGCCGCGTGGTACGACCGTGCGATTCCGATCGGCACGGTGATGGTCGTGCTCGCGATCGGCTTCGTCGGCCTGTCGCTGCTGCTCGACGTGCAGCTGCGCAAACGCCACCGCGCGGAAACCGAGCTGCAGGCGCTCGCGCGCACCGACGGCCTCACGGGCCTCGACAACCGCCGGATGCTCGACGTCACGCTCGCGCGCGAATGGCGCCGCGCCGCGCGCTCGCAGCACGCGCTGTCGCTGCTGTTCATCGACGTCGATTACTTCAAGCGCTACAACGACACGCAGGGGCACCAGGCCGGCGACGACGCGCTCGCCGCGGTCGGCCACTGTATCGCCGGCTGCCTGCGCCGCCCGGCCGACTATGCGGCGCGCTACGGCGGCGAGGAGTTCGTCGTGGTGCTGCCCGACATCGACACGGCCGGCGCGGTGACGATCGCCGAGGCGATCCGCACGGGGATCCTCGATCTCGGCATCCGGCACGACGCCGGCACGTCCGGCCGCCTGACGGTGAGCATCGGCGTGACCACCAGCTATCCCGGCTCGCGCGGCATTCAGGCCGGCAGCTGGCCGGCCCGATGCGCGTGACGTGTCGTCAGTGGTGAACTTCGCCGCGTTCGAGCGGCAGGATCAGGCGTTCGGGAATGCTGCGGCGCGATGCACG
>NZ_JAAGPM010000093.1:0-31283 GCF_017104865.1 Burkholderia sp. Ac-20349 | reverse complement strand
CCGGTCAAGAAAAATCTGGCGCCGATGTTGGCGGTGAGCAACGGCGCGTTTCGCCGTCGTTCTTGAGTCGCCGGATGATCGAACGATGTTTCGTCGCCGTGTTGTCATTCGGCACAGCGCGCGCGGGGCTCGACGCGGCCGGCTTCGGCGGCGGGTGACGGGCGACAGACGAAACACGGCATGCGGCGCGCGGACGTTCTTCACGAACGTCCTTCGCGACCGCACCGGATCACGGATTCACGACTATCGGCAACCACATCATGTACGACACGGAACCTCTCGCCGCGACACGCGGCCCCGCCGGCGGGCAGCCGGAACCGCGGCGCGTCCGCAACTTCATCGACGGCGACTATCGCGCGGGCGATCGCTGGTTCGACAAGCGCTCGCCGCTCGACAACGCCGTGATCGCCCGCGTGGCCGAAGCGAGCCGCGCGGATGTCGACGCGGCCGTGCAGGCGGCGCGCGCGGCGCTGTCGGGGCCGTGGGGCGGCCTGACCGTCGCGCAGCGCGTCGAGATCCTGTATGCGGTGGCCGACGGCATCACGCGCCGCTTCGACGACTTCCTCGAAGCCGAAGTGGCCGACACCGGCAAGCCGGTCAGCCTCGCGAGCCATATCGACATCCCGCGCGGCGCGGCGAACTTCAAGGTGTTCGCCGACGTCGTGAAGAACGTGCCGGGCGAAACCTTCGAAATGGCGACGCCGGACGGCGCGGGCGCGCTCAACTATGCGATCCGCCGTCCGGTCGGCGTGGTCGGCGTGATCTGCCCGTGGAACCTGCCGCTGCTGCTGATGACGTGGAAGGTCGGCCCCGCGCTCGCGTGCGGCAACACGGTGGTCGTGAAGCCGTCGGAGGAAACGCCGCAGACGGCCGCGCTGCTCGGCGAAGTGATGAACGCGGCGGGCGTGCCGCGCGGCGTCTACAACGTCGTGCATGGCTTCGGGCCCGGTTCGGCCGGCGAATTCCTGACGACCCACCCGGGCGTGAACGCGATCACGTTCACCGGCGAGACGCGCACCGGCGCGGCGATCATGAAGGCGGCGGCCGACGGCGCGCGGCCCGTCAGCCTCGAGATGGGCGGCAAGAACGCGGCGATCGTGTTCGCCGACTGCGATTTCGACGCGGCCGTCGAGGGCACGCTGCGCTCGTGCTTCGCGAACGCGGGGCAGGTGTGTCTCGGCACCGAGCGCGTGTATGTCGAGCGTCCGTTGTTCGAGCGCTTCGTCGCCGCGCTGAAGGCCGGCGCCGAACGGCTGCGGCCGGGCCGCCCGGAAGCGGAGAGCACCGGCATCGGCCCGCTGATCAGCCAGGAGCACCGCGACAAGGTGCTGTCGTACTACCGCCAGGCGGCCGAACTCGGCGCGACGGTCGTGACGGGCGGCGGCGTGCCCGACATGCCGGACGACCTGCGCGACGGCGCGTGGGTGCAGCCGACGATCTGGACGGGCCTCGGCGACGATTCGCCGATCGCGCGCGACGAGATCTTCGGGCCGTGCACGCTCGTGATGCCGTTCGATTCGGAAGCCGAGGTGATCGGCCGTGCGAATGCGAACGCGTACGGGCTGTCGACCGCGATCTGGACCACCAACCTGTCCCGTGCGCATCGTGTCGCCGCGTCGATCGACGTCGGCATCGCGTGGGTCAATTCGTGGTTCCTGCGCGACCTGCGCACCGCGTTCGGCGGCGCGAAGCAATCGGGCATCGGCCGCGAAGGCGGCGTGCATTCGCTTGAGTTCTACACGGAACTGCGCAACGTCTGCATCAAGCTCTGACCCACCCGTTACTGATCGGAAGACTCTTATGGACTCCACGTTGATTACCACGCTGGGCGACCGGCTGTACGACGCGATGACCTCTCGCACGCCCATCGCGCCACTGACGTCGCAGCACGAGGACCTGTCGGTCGACGACGCGTACCGGATCCAGCAGCGCTTCGTGCAGCGCCGCCTGGACGCCGGGGAAACCGTGATCGGCAAGAAGATCGGCGTCACGTCGAAAGCCGTGATGGACATGCTCGGCGTGTACCAGCCCGATTTCGGCTACCTGCTGTCGGGGATGGTTTACGGCGACGGCGCGTGCATCGCGCTCGACACGCTGATCCAGCCGAAGGCCGAAGGCGAGATCGCGTTCGTGCTGAAGCGCGACCTGCTCGGGCCCGGCGTGACGAACGCGATGGTGCTGGCCGCGACCGAATGCGTGATGCCGTGCTTCGAGATCGTCGATTCACGGATTCGTGACTGGAAGATCCGGATCGGCGACACCGTGGCCGACAACGCGTCGTGCGGCGTGTTCGTGCTCGGCGACCAGGCGGTGAGCACGCGCAGCGTCGATCTCGCGACCTGCGGGATGGTGCTCGAGAAGAACGGCGACGTGATCGGCACCGGCGCCGGCGCGGCCGCGCTCGGCTCGCCGGTCAACGCAATCGCGTGGCTCGCCAACACGCTCGGCCGGCTCGGCATTCCGCTGAAAGCGGGCGAAGTGATCCTGTCCGGCGCGCTCGCCGCGATGGCGCCGGCCGGGCCCGGCGACAACTTCCGCGTGTCGATCGGCGGGATCGGCGCATGTTCGGTGCGGTTCGCGTGAGCGGCGCCGTTCCCCTTTACTGGCAAACGAGGAATTCCCCATGACCCGAAAGATCCGCTGCGCGCTGATCGGCCCCGGCAACATCGGCACCGACCTGCTCGCCAAACTCATGCGCAGTCCTGTGCTCGAACCCGTCTGGATGGTCGGCATCGATCCCGAATCCGACGGCCTGAAGCGCGCGCGCGAACTTGGGCTGAAGACGACCGCCGACGGCGTCGACGGCCTGCTGCCGCACGTGCAGGCCGACGGTGTGCAGATCGCGTTCGACGCGACGAGCGCCTACGTACATGCGGAGAACAGCCGCAAGCTCAACGCGCTCGGCGTGCTGATGATCGACCTGACGCCGGCCGCGATCGGCCCGTACTGCGTGCCGCCCGTCAACCTGATGGACCACATCGGCTCCGGCGAGATGAACGTGAACATGGTCACGTGCGGCGGCCAGGCGACGATCCCGATGGTGCGCGCGGTGTCCCGCGTGCAGCCGGTCGCCTACGGCGAGATCGTCGCGACCGTGTCGTCGCGCTCGGTCGGCCCCGGTACGCGCAAGAACATCGACGAATTCACGCGCACGACGGCGGCGGCGGTCGCGCAGGTCGGCGGCGCGAAGGAAGGCAAGGCGATCATCGTGATCAACCCGGCCGACCCGCCGCTGATCATGCGCGACACCGTGCATTGCCTGACCGATACCGCACCCGACGAGGCACGCATCGTCGAATCGGTACACGCGATGATCGCCGACGTGCAGCGCTACGTACCCGGCTACCGGCTCGTCAACGGGCCGGTGTTCGACGGCAACCGCGTGTCGATCTACCTCGAAGTCGAAGGCCTCGGCGACTACCTGCCGAAATACGCGGGCAACCTCGACATCATGACGGCCGCCGCCGCGCGCACCGCCGAGATGTTCGCCGAGGAGCTGCTGGCCGGCCGCCTCGCGCTCCAGCCGACCGCGCAGGCCGCCTGACGCGCGCATCCCACGACCGGACGAACAAGGAAACGGCAATGAATCTCAAAGGCAAGCGAATCACCGTCCACGACATGACGCTGCGTGACGGCATGCACCCGAAGCGTCACCAGATGACGCTCGACCAGATGCGCGCGGTGGCAACCGGGCTCGACGCGGCCGGCGTGCCGCTGATCGAGGTCACGCACGGCGACGGGCTCGGCGGCTCGTCGGTCAACTACGGCTTTCCCGCGCACACCGACGCCGAATACCTCGGCGCGGTGATCCCGCTGCTCAAGCGCGCGAAGGTATCGGCGCTGCTGCTGCCGGGCATCGGCACCGTCGACCACCTGAAGGAGGCGCACGCGCTCGGCGTGCATACGATCCGCGTCGCGACGCACTGCACCGAGGCCGATGTCTCCGAGCAGCACATCGCGATGGCGCGCAAGCTCGACATGGATACCGTCGGCTTCCTGATGATGAGCCACATGAACAGCCCGGAAGGGCTCGTGAAGCAGGCGAAGCTGATGGAGTCGTACGGCGCGAACTGCATCTACATCACCGATTCCGCCGGCTACATGCTGCCCGACGACGTGAAGGCGCGCCTCGGCGCGGTGCGCGCCGCGCTGCAGCCGGATACGGAGCTCGGCTTTCATGGCCATCACAACCTCGCGATGGGCGTCGCGAACTCGATCGCCGCGATCGAGGCCGGCGCGAACCGGATCGACGGCGCGGCGGCCGGGCTCGGCGCGGGCGCCGGCAATACGCCGCTCGAAGTGTTCGTCGCCGTGTGCGAGCGGATGGGCATCGAGACCGGCGTCGACGTGTGGAAGATCCAGGACGTCGCGGAGGATCTCGTCGTGCCGATGATGGACTTCCCGATCCGGCTCGACCGCGACGCGCTGACGCTCGGCTATGCGGGCGTGTACGGCTCGTTCCTGCTGTTCGCGAAGCGCGCGGGCGACAAGTACGGGATCCCGGCACGCGACATCCTCGTCGAGCTCGGCCGGCGCGGGATGGTCGGCGGGCAGGAGGACATGATCGAGGACACCGCGCTGACGCTCGCGAAGGCGCGCGCGGCGCAAGCCAGGCAGGAGGCCGCATGAATCTGACTACCGATATCGTCGAATCGCTCGCCGCGCATCTCGATGGCTGCATGCGCGACGCGCGCGACACGCCGAAGATCACCGACCGCCATCCCGAGATGGACTGGGACGATGCCTACGCGGTGCAGGACGCCATCCGCGGCCGGCAACTCGGGCGCGGCGCGCGGATCGTCGGCTACAAGGCCGGCCTGACGTCGCACGCGAAGATGCGCCAGATGGGCGTCGACACGCCCGTGTTCGGCTTCCTCACGGACCTCTACGACCTGCCCGACGGCGGCGAGTGCGACACGTCGGCACTGATCCATCCGAAGGTGGAGCCCGAGATCGCGTTCGTGACCAAGGCCGAGCTGAAAGGGCCGGGCTGCCATATCGGTGCGGTGCTCGCCGCGACCGATTTCGTCATCGCCGGCATCGAGGTGATCGACAGCCGCTACCGCGACTTCAAGTTCGACCTGAAGAGCGTGGTGGCCGACAACACGTCGGCCGCGCGCTTCGTCGCGGGCGGGCGGCCGCTCGCGGTGGAGGGCGTCGACCTGCGCACGCTCGGCGTCGTGCTCGAGAAGAACGGCTCGCCGGTGGCGTTCGGCGCCGGCGCGGCGGTGCTCGGGCATCCGGCCGCCGCGGTCGCGATGCTCGCGAACCACCTGGGCGCGCGCGGCGAATCGATTCCCGCGGGCAGCCTGATCCTGTCCGGCGGCATCACCGAGGCGGTGGCCGTCGAAGCCGGCGACAGCGTGACGCTGCGCGTGCAGGACATCGGCTCGATCGGCCTGCGTTTCATCTGAACGAAACACGACCCAACAGGAGGCCATCGTGCCGGTTGCTCATCTCTACATCCTCGAAGGCCGCGACGACGACAAGAAGGAACGCCTGATCGCCGAGGTCACGCAGGCCATTCATCGCTCGCTCGACGCGCCGGTCGAATCGGTGCGCGTGATCATCACCGAGATGCCGAAGGCGCATTTCGGGATCGGCGGGCAGAGCGCGAAACAGCGCGGGCGGTAACACGCCACGTCCCCATGAATCGACTGAAGGAGCGTCATGTCATCCAATCCTGAACTCGGCCGCCGGATCGTCGCCGGCGGCATCGACACGAACTATCACGACAGCGGCGACGGGCCGCCCGTGCTGCTGATCCACGGCTCGGGGCCAGGCGTGACCGCCTATGCGAACTGGCGGCTCACGATGCCCGCACTCGCGCGGCAGTTTCGCGTGATCGCGCCGGACATGGCGGGATTCGGCGAAACCGAGCGTCCGGCCGGATACCGCTATTCGATGGACCACTGGGTCGATCACGCGCTCGGCCTGCTCGACGCGCTCGACATCGAGCGCGCGCACGTGGTCGGCAATTCGTTCGGCGGCGCGCTCGCGCTGGCACTCGCGATCCGGGCGCCCGAGCGGGTCGGCCGGCTCGTCCTGATGGGCGCGGCCGGGACGCGCTTCACGCTGACCGAAGGGCTCGATGCGGTGTGGGGCTATACGCCGTCGATCGCGAACATGCGCGCGTTGCTGGACGTCTTCGCGTTCGATCGCACGCTCGTGAACGACGAACTCGCGAAGCTGCGCTACGACGCGAGCGTGCGGCCCGGCTACCAGGAGGCGTTCGCGAACATGTTTCCCGCGCCGCGCCAGCGCTGGGTCGATGCGCTCGCAAGCGATGAAGCGAAGCTGCGCGCGCTGACGCACGACACACTGATCGTGCACGGCCGCGAGGACCGCGTGATTCCGCTCGACAGTTCGCTGAAGCTGCTCGATCTATTGCCGAATGCCCAGCTCCACGTGTTCGGCCGGTGCGGGCACTGGACGCAGATCGAGCACGCCGCGCGCTTCAACCAGCTCGTCATCGACCATTTCAGCGCGTAGTCCATTGGCAGGACGGGTTGCCGCCGCGTCGCGAGCATCGGCGCGAGCGGCGGCAACGCGGGTGCTCATGACAGCACCTCTATAAAAAATCAATTCAGTAGAACGAATATTGGAGACATCGATGAAACGGAAGTCTGCATTCGGGTTGTGTTCGCTCGCCGCATGCGCGGGCCTCGCATTGAGCACGGGCGCATGGGCGACGGAGGGCGGCGGCGACACGATCGGCGAGGGCGCCGAGGCGTTTTTTGCCGGCGCACTGCCGCCGGCCGGACTGTATGCGCTGCTGTACTACACGCATTACCACGCGTCGCGCTTCAACGATTCGCACGGCAACGGTTCGGTGCCGGGCTTCAAGCTCGATGCCGACGTGCTGATTCCGCGCGTGGTCTGGATGTCGAACCTGTCGGTGCTCGGCGGGCGTTACGGCGCGTATGCGGTGCTGCCGATGCAGCATCTGGCGCTGGATGCAGGCGGCGCGTCGTTCGACCGCACCAACCTCGGCGACCTGATCGTCAGCCCCGCGTTGATCGCGTGGGGTTCGGGCGCGCTGCGCACGGTCGCGGCGATCGAATTCGTGTTTCCGACCGGACAGTACGACGCGCATTCAGCGCTGAACACCGGCAAGAACTACTACACCGCGCGGCCGGTGTTCGGCGTGTCGTGGCTGCCGAACGACAAGGTCGAGGTGTCCGCGAAGATCACGTACAGCTTCAACTCGCCGAACAACGACACTCACTATCACTCGGGGAACCTGTTTCACGTCGACTATTCGGCGAGCTATGCGGTCACGCCGAAGGCGCGGGTCGGCTTGTCGGGCTACTTCGTCAAGCAGACCACGGACGACATGCAGAACGGGCAGCCGGTCGCGGGCGACGGCTTTCGCGGCCAGACGTTCGCGATCGGGCCGGGGTTTCGCTACCAGTTCAGCAAGATCAGCGTGGAAGCGCGCGTCGTGAAGGAGTTCTTCGTGCGCAACCGGCCGGCCGGGGAGGCCGTGTGGGCGAAGGCCGTCATTCCGTTCTGACCTGACGGCGCGGCGCCGGTTGCGCGCGTGACGCCGCCGTGGCGGGGCCGGGGCGTCACGCGACACGGCGTCGTGCGTTACCGCGCGAGCGCCGCGAGACGCGGGAACAGCGGCAATGCGTTCGCATGGTTGATCGCGGCGTGCCGGTCGGCGCCGAGCGCCGCATACGCATCCTGCGCGTGGGTGAACGACGTGCTGACGGCCGGCGGCGCGTACGGGAAGTCGCTGCCGTACAGCACGCGATCGGGTTGCGCGAACGCGGTGAGGCTCGGCAGTGCGGACGGCGACGACAGCGCGGTATCGAAGTAGAACGTGCGCAGCAGGTCGAGCAGCCCGTCACGATTCGGCACGTCGTTGCGCACGCCCGGCGCGAGTTCGGCAAAGCGGTACGCGGTGTACGGCAGGAAGCCGCCCGCGTGCGACAGGATGATGCGCACGTTCGGATGCCGCGCGATCACGCCGTTCAGCACGAGCTGGACGGCCGTGCGCGTCGTATCGAACGGATAGTCGAGCAGCGGGCCGGGCATCCCGGGTACCGCGTCGATCGCGGGCTTCGCCGGGTGGATGAACACGACCGCGTGGCGGCGGTCGAGTTCTGCCCAGACGGATTCGAAGGCCGGATCGCCCAGATAGACGCCGCCGTAGTTGCTGAGCAGCACGACGCCGTCGGCTTTCAGCGTGTCGAACGCGTGGCCGATTTCGGCGAGCGTGCCGTCGACGTCGGGCAGCGGCAGCGTCGCGAAGTTGCCGAAGCGGGTCGGCCGTTGTGCGACGAGGCCGGCCACGTATTCGTTGACCTGGCGCGCCATGTCGCGCTTGGCCTGACCGTTCCAGCCCTGGACGCCGGGCGCCGTCAGCGACAGCACGCCGGTCTGGATTTCCAGCGAATCCATGAACGCGATCGCGTTTTCCGGGCTCCAGGCGGGGCTGCCCCAGCCGGACGGGTCGCCGCCGTGGGCGGGCAGCGCATCGGCCCAGAACGGCGGGACGACGTGTTGGTGGACATCGATACGGTTGCGGTCGGACATGATTCGGCTCCTGTGGAAGTGCGCTGCGGTGCAACGTCTGACCGTCAGGATGCGCGTGGTTGATTTTTCAATCCAATAGATTAAATTTCAGGATTGATTGTTTTTAGTGATGAATCGACCGTATGGACCTTCGCCATTTGCGTTACTTTCTCGCGGTTGCCGAAGAGGGGCATTTCGGCCGTGCGGCGGAGCGGCTGCATATCGTGCAGCCCGCGCTGAGCATGCAGATTCGTGCGCTCGAGGAGGAACTCGGTACCGCGCTGTTCGAGCGCAGCACGCGCAAGGTGGCGCTGACGGACGCCGGCAGGCTGCTGGTGACCGAGGCGCGACACACGCTCGAGCAGGCCGAGCGCGCGAAGACGCTGGTGCAGCGCGCGGCACGCGGCGAGACGGGCGTGGTGCGGATCGGCTTCGTCGGCAATGCGGTCGCGACGGGGCGGCTGTCCGACGACCTGATTGCGTTTCATGCGGCGTGGCCGGAAGTGACGCTCGACCTGCACGAGATGGCGCCGGCCGCGCAGCAGGACGCGATCCTCGCGGGCCGGCTCGACATCGGCTATTGCCCGGCTTTCGGCACGGCGTTCGATCCGAAGCTGGCCGTGCGGACGGTCGGCAGCTGGGCGTGGGACGTGATGATGAGCGACCGGCACGCGCTGGCGAAGCGGCGCACGGTGAGTGTCGCGGCGCTCGCGGACGAGCCGTTCATTTTCTACGCGGCGGACGGTGACGACGAAGGGCAGCTCGCGATCCTGCGGCGGGTGCTCGGCAAGACGCCGCGCATCGCACACAAGGTGAGCAGCACGCTGTCGGTGCTGGCGTTGACGGGGGCTGGGCTCGGCGTGGCGCTGGTGCCGTCGCCGCTGAGCCGGATCGCGGCGCCGAACATCGTGTACCGGACACTCGCCGGCAGCGTGCCGGGCTCCGAACTCGTCGCGCTGAGCCGGATCGGCGGGGAATGGGGGGCGGTACAGCAGTACCTGGCGATGCTGGGCGAGCGCGCCGCGTGAGGGTCGCGGCGCGCTTCGGTATTACTCTTCGTCCATCAACCGGACCTTGACCCGCTTGCCCTTGATCTTCCCCGCATTGAGCTTGCGCAGCGCGTCGTGCGCCACGCCGCGCTCGAGCGCGACATAGGTCGAGAACTCGGTCACGTTGATCTTGCCGATCTGCTTGCCGTCGAACCCGGCGTCGCCGGTCAGCGCGCCGAGCACGTCGCCCGGGCGGATCTTGTCCTTGCGCCCGCCGAGGATCTGCAGCGTTTCCATCGGCGGCAGCAGCGTGTCGGTGCCGGTCGGCGTCAGCTCCGCGAGCGGATGCCATTCGACCTCGCGCTTCTGCGCCTGCTCGATCCCGCCGACGCGGCCCATCTCGTCCATGCTCGCGAGGCTCAGCGCCCAGCCGTCCTGATCCGCGCGGCCGGTGCGGCCGATGCGGTGCACGTGCACTTCGGGGTCGGGCGTCACGTCGACGTTGATCACTGCTTCGAGCTGCGCGATGTCGAGCCCGCGCGCGGCGACGTCGGTTGCCACCAGCACCGAGCAGCTGCGGTTCGCGAACTGGATCAGCACCTGGTCGCGCTCGCGCTGGTCGAGCTCGCCGTGCAGCGCGAGCGCGTGGAAGCCCTGCGCGTGCAGCACGTCGAGCAGGTCGCGGCACTGCTGCTTGGTGTTGCAGAACGCGATCGTGCTCACCGGCCGGTAGTGGTTCAGCAGCTGGCCCACGGCATGCAGCCGCTCGTCTTCCGTCACTTCATAGAAGCGCTGGCGGATCTTGCTGTCGTCGTGGCGCTCCGCGAGTTTCACTTCCTTCGGGTTGCGCAGGAACTGCTGGCTCAGCTTCGCGATGCCGTCCGGGTAGGTCGCCGAGAACAGCAGCGTCTGGCGCGTGGTCGGGCACATCCGCGCGACTTTCGCGATGTCGTCGAAGAAGCCCATGTCGAGCATCCGGTCGGCTTCGTCGAGCACCAGCGTATTCAGCGCGTCGAGCTTCAGGTTGCCGCGATCGAGGTGATCCATGATGCGGCCCGGCGTGCCGACGACGATATGCGCGCCGTGCTCGAGGCTCTGCGTCTGCGGGCGCATCGGCGTGCCGCCGCACAGCGTCAGCACCTTCACGTTTTCCTCGGCGCGCGCGAGGCGGCGCACTTCCTGCGTGACCTGGTCGGCGAGTTCGCGCGTCGGGCACAGGATCATCGCCTGCACGTCGAAGCGGCGTGCGTCGAGGCGCGCCAGCAGCGCGAGCGAGAACGCGGCGGTCTTGCCGCTGCCCGTCTTCGCCTGCGCGATCAGGTCCTGGCCGGCCAGCGCGATCGGCAGGCTCGCGGCCTGGATCGGCGTCATGTCGACATAGCCGAGCTGCGCGAGGTTGGCGAGCGTGGCGGGCGTCAACGACAGCGCGCTGAACGGCGTGGCGGTCGGCTGGGTCATTCCAGGTCTCCGAGGTAAGGGCGGCCTTCCATCTGCTCGTAGACGACCTTGCCTTCGTCGTCTTCGAAGCGTTCGAGGTAGTTGCGCGCGCCGCACAGCGGGCAGCGGAACAGCAGCCCCTGGCCTTCGTCCTTGATGACGACGTCGGACTGCTCCCACTGCGTGCCGCAGCTCTGGTTTCGGCAGGTAAACACGGTCTTTCTCCAGCTGAATTCGGTTGATGGCGCGCCCGGGCGGGCGCGGCAACGGCGGGCGGCGCTCGCGCGGCTTGGGCGCGGGCCGCACCGGGCGTCGCTTGGATTGCGTCGATGCGGATGATGGATCGGGCGGCGACAGGGTCGCGCGTGCCGCAATTCTAGCGGAAGCGGGCGACCGGCTGGGCGGTTCCGCCCGGGACCCGCCAAGAAAAACGGCCGCCCCGGAGGGCGGCCGTGTCATGCGGCGCAGCGGTGTCGCGCGGCGCTTGGCGCGTTACAGCGCCATGTCGGCCGAGGCCTTCGCCGGGCGGGCCGGCGCGGTGCCGGTGGCCTGCGACGGCGTGTTGACGTCGATCTTCGGCGGCGGCGACAGCTGCAGCACGTCGCTGGTGGTCGTCCATTCCTCGACGACCTTCGCCGGGCTGTCGTTCAGCTTCGTGCCGTAGCTCGGCACGATCTGGCGGATCTTCTGCTGCCACTCGGGCGTCGCGACCTTGTCCTTGAACACCTTCTTCATCAGGTTCAGCATGATCGGCGCGGCCGTCGACGCGCCCGGCGATGCGCCGAGCAGGCCCGCGATGCTGCCGTCCTGCGACGCGACGATTTCGGTGCCGAGCTTCAGCACGCCACCCTTCACCGGGTCGCGCTTGATGATCTGCACGCGCTGGCCGGCTTGCCACAGGCGCCAGTCTTCCTTCTTCGCGTTCGGGAAGTATTCCTTCAGCGCGTTGAAGCGGTCGTCGTCGGACAGCATCAGCTGGCCGGCGAGGTACTGGACCAGCGGGAATTCGTCCACACCCACGCGCATCATCGGTGCGACGTTGTGCGTGTTGGTGCTCTTGAGCAGGTCGAAGTACGAGCCGTTCTTCAGGAACTTGGTCGAGAACGTCGCGAACGGCCCGAACAGGATGATCTTCTTGCCGTCGATGATCCGCGTGTCGAGGTGCGGCACCGACATCGGCGGCGAGCCGACCGACGCCTTGCCGTACGCCTTCGCGAGATGCTGCTTCACGACTTCGGGGTTCTCCGTCACGAGGAACGAGCCGCCGACCGGGAACGCGCCGTAGTCCTTCGCCTCGGGGATGCCCGACGCCTGCAGCAGGTGCAGCGCACCGCCGCCCGCGCCGATGAACACGAACTTCGCGTCGACCGATTGCGCCGGTTCATCCGAGTGCAGCTTGACCCACGTCACGTGCCACGTGCCGTCGGCATTGCGCGTGATCTCGCGCACTTCGCTCGACAGCGACAGCGTGAAGTTCGGCTGCGTCTTCAGGTAGCCGACGAACTGGCGCGTGATCTCGCCGAAGTTCACGTCGGTGCCGATCGGCGTCCACGTCGCCGCGACCTTCTGGTTGCGGTCGCGGCCTTCCATCATCAGCGGCACCCACTGCTTGATCTGGTCGTAGTTTTCCGAATACTGCATCCCGCGGAACAGCGGGCTCGCCTGCAGCGCTTCGTAGCGCTTCTTCAGGAAGCGGACGTTGTCGTCGCCCCACACGAAGCTCATGTGCGGCGTCGAGTTGATGAACGAGTGCGGGTTCTTCAGCACGCCCTGCCTGACCTGCCACGCCCAGAACTGGCGCGAGATCTGGAACGACTCGTTGATCTCGATCGCCTTCGAGATGTCGATCTTGCCGTCCGCCTTCTCCGGCGTGTAGTTGAGTTCGGCGAGTGCCGAGTGGCCGGTGCCGGCGTTGTTCCAGCCGTTCGAGCTTTCCAGCGCGACGCCGTCGAGGCGCTCGACCATCGCCATCGACCAGTCAGGTTGCAGCTCGTGCAGCCAGACGCCGAGCGTCGAGCTCATGATGCCGCCGCCCACCAGCAGGACGTCGACCTTCTTCGTATCGGCGGCGTGCGCGGACGACGCGGCGACGCACAGCGCAAGCGCCGACAGTATTACCCGTAACGTTTTGATCACAGCAGATCCCTTTTTCAACTTGGATGCATCGGTTTGCCACGCCGCCCGGCGCGTGTGTCGATCGCGGCGACACGCGGATCCGGAGATCCGGATCGCGAATCCGGAATTCCGGATCGACGCCGCGCGCCGTTGCATTTGCGCACGCGAAGCCGTCGGCAAGGACACCTTCGGATCGGCTTCCTGCGGGCAGGCAAGCGCCTGCGTCACAGTGGCGCACGACGCGCCCGGGCCCTTGCGGCAAGCCTGAGCGGAAGGCGCTTCGGGCTGCATGGAAAGAGGCCGCGCGCGACGCGTTTTGCGGGGGCGGGGTGGCAAGGGGCGCGTAATGTAACCGAACTCGTTTGCTGTGTCACAAACGAAAAATACCGTTGTTTTCGTGGGGTTTTTTGCGTGTCCGGGTTTCCGGAATGACGGTCGCGGGAACCGGGAAAGAGGGGGATAACTGCGCGGGATCGGGAGGGGTTTTCGGAGGCGCTGCGTCGTGTCGCGGCAGCGCGCCGCGACACGATCGCGTGACGTCACGTCACTTTACTTCGCGGCACCGTTCCGGCAGAACTGGTCGTACGCTTGCGCCGAATTCGCGAAGCCCTTCTGTTTCGCGAGTTCCCACGGGCGCTCGCATTGCTGCGTTGCTTCGCACCACGAATAGCCGGCCGACGGGATGCAGCCGTGCGCATCGCGATCGCTACCGGGCATCGGCGGGACGGCCGGCGCCGACGATTGAGCCGGCGGCGTGGATGGCGCGGCACAGGCGCTCAGTGCGAACGCGCAGGCCAGCGTGGCGGCCAGCGACACCGAAGGGAGGAAACGCTTCATTGGGTAGTGCTCCATGGGATGAGTTTCGGAGAGTCGGGCGGCGGCCTGCACGTTCGCCGCATCGTTCAGTCGCCCGGCACCGGCACGCGCGACGAGAACTTCACTTCGCGCAACGCGAGGCTCGACTGGATCGACGACACCCCGGCCTGCTTGCGCAGCACGCGCTCGACGAATTCCGCATACGCGTCGAGATCGGCCGCGACGACCTGCAGGATGTAGTCGGCCGCGCCGGTGATCTTGTGGCAGGACGTCACTTCGTCGTGACGCCGCATCACGTCCTCGAAGTGATCCGAATCCTGGTCGGAATGCATGTTGAACGTCACTAGCACGAACGCGAACACGTTCATGCCGAGCGCGCGCCGGTCGAGATTCGCCTGGTAGCCGGTGATCACGCCCTCGTCCTCGAGCCGCTTGCGGCGCCGCCAGCAAGGCGTGACGCTCAGCGACAGCTTCTCGCCGAGCGTCGCGTTCGACAGCGCGCCGTCGTCCTGCAGCAGGCGCAGCATGGCGCGGTCGACGCCATCCAGTTCGGCCGAAGCGCGATTTTTGCTCATTTCCGGGATTCCGTAGGCGGTTTTCTCAAAATTGTACGAAAGCCGCGCGTCGAAAGCAAAGCTATTGCCGGTTGCCGTCAATAAACTGTTGCCACCCTCACCGCAACAGTCAACCATGCTCACGGTCTACAGCAGCGATCACCAACTGCATCGCGGCGTCGAACTGAAGGACGGCGCGATCACCGATTCGTTCGAAAACCCCCTTCGCGCCGAAACGGTGCTCGCGCAGGTGCGCGCCGCCGGCCTCGGCGACGTGATCGCGCCGAAGCCGTTCGACCGCGCCCGCTACGCGGCCGCGCACAGCGCCCGCTACGTCGATTTCCTCGCCGGTGCGTGGGACGAGTGGACCGCGACGGGCCGCACCTGCCAGGCGCTGCCGCTCGTGTGGCCGGTGCGCGCGATGCCGGCCGCCGCGACGCCGCCCGCGTTCATCGACGGCAAGCTCGGCTTCTACGCGATGGACGCCGGCGCGCCGATCAACGCCGGCACGTGGGATGCCGTGAGCGCGAGCGCGAACTCGGCGCTCACCGGCGCCGACCTGCTGTCGAGCGGTGCCGCGCGCGCGGCGTTCGCGCTGTGCCGCCCGCCCGGCCATCACGCGGGCCGCGAGTACATGGGCGGCTATTGCTACCTGAACAACGCGGCGATCGCCGCGCAGCACTGCATCGCGCAGGGCGCCGCGCGCGTCGCGGTGCTCGACGTCGATTTCCACCACGGCAACGGCACGCAGGACATCTTCTACGATCGCGCGGACGTGCTGTTCGCGTCGATCCACGGCGAGCCGCCGGTGTCGTACCCGTACTTCTCCGGCTATGCGGAAGAACGCGGCATCGGTGCGGGTGAAGGGTTCAACCTGAACCTGCCGCTGCCGAAGGGCACGCTGTGGGACACCTACTCGGCGGCGCTCGACCACGCGGCTGCCGCGATCGCCGCGCATGCGCCCGACGCGCTCGTCGTGTCGCTCGGCGTCGATACCTTCGAGCACGACCCGATCAGCCATTTCCGGCTGCGCTCGCCCGACTACCTGCGCATCGGCGCGGCGCTCGCGCGCCTGAACGTGCCGACGCTGTTCGTGATGGAAGGCGGCTACATGGTCGACGAGATCGGCATCAACGCGGTCAACGTGCTGCTGGGATTCGAAGGGCGCGCGTAACGCGCGGCGCCGACCGTTTCAACGGCGGCCGTGCTCCGTGCCGGCCGCCGCAACCGTGGAGCAAGGGCATGACGCGATATCTGGATGTAACGAGCGTGTCGACGCTCGTGGCCGAAGTCGGGATGACGCAGATCCTGACGACGATGGCCTCGACTATCGAGCAGGACTACCGGCGCTGGGAGACGTTCGAGAAGACCGCGCGCCTCGCCAGCCATTCGACCGACGGCGTGATCGAGCTGATGCCGACGTCGGACGCGCGGCTGTATGCGTTCAAGTACGTGAACGGTCACCCGAAGAACACCAAGGCCGACCTGCTGACCGTGATGGCGTTCGGCGTGCTGGCCGACGTCGATACCGGCTATCCGCTGCTGTTGAGCGAGATGACGCTGACGACCGCGATCCGCACCGCGGCGACCTCCGCGCTGGTCGCGCGCTTTCTCGCGCGCGCCGATGCGCGTTCGATGGCGCTGATCGGCAACGGCGCGCAGAGCGAATTCCAGGCGATCGCGTTCCACGTGATGCTCGGCATCGACGAACTGCGCGTGTTCGACATCGATCCGGCCGCGACCGACAAGCTGATCCGCAACCTCGCGTCGTTCGAGGGATTGCGCGTGATCCGCTGCGCGTCGGCGGCGGACGCGGTGCGCGGCGCGGATATCGTGACGACGGTCACGGCCGACAAGACCAACGCGACGATCCTGACGCCCGACATGATCGAGGACGGGATGCACGTGAACGCCGTGGGCGGCGATTGCCCGGGCAAGACCGAGCTGCATGCGGACGTGCTGCGCCGCGCGCGCGTCGTCGTCGAATACGAGCCGCAGACGCGCATCGAAGGCGATATCCAGCAGATGCCGGCGGATTTCCCGGTGACCGAGTTCGCGCGGATCGTGTCGGGTGCCGAACCGGGCCGCGAATCGGCTGCGCAAGTGACGGTGTTCGATTCGGTCGGCTTCGCGCTCGAGGATTTCTCGGCGCTGCGCTACCTGAACGCGGCCGCGCGCGAGCGCGAGATCGGCATCGAGCTCGACCTGATTCCCGCGCCGCGCGATCCGAAGGACCTGTACGGCGTCGCGACGCGCGGCGAATCCGCCGTGCTGCCGGCCGGGATCGGCCGGGCGGTGCAGGACGCGCTGCATCATTGACCGCCCACGCTTCGTCATCCGAACCACAACACGTCCCGCATTGAACGGGACCCACAAGACTGACCAGGAGACAGACATGCTTCGACATTCCATGACGGCATTCGCGGCAGCGGCGGCGCTCACGTGCGCGCTGTCCGCACACGCGGACGAAATCGTGCGCATCGGCCACGTCGCGCCGCTGACCGGCGCGATCGCGCACCTCGGCAAGGACAGCGAGAACGGCGCGCGCCTCGCGGTCGAGGAAATCAACGCAAAGGGCCTGACGATCGGCGGCAAGAAGGTCACGCTGCAGCTCGACGCGCAGGACGACGCGGGCGATCCGCGCACCGCGACGCAGGTCGCGCAGCGGCTCGTCGACGACAAGGTGGTGGGTGTCGTCGGCCATCACAATTCGGGCACGTCGATTCCGGCGTCGCGCGTCTATCGCGACGGCGGCGTCGTGCAGATCTCGCAGGCCGCGACCAATCCGACGTACACGCAGCAGGGTTTCAAGACGACCTACCGCGTGGTCGCGACCGACGCGCAGCAGGGCCCGGCGCTCGCGATGTATGCGGCGAAGAACATGGGCATCAAGACGGTGGCCGTGGTCGACGATTCGACCGCGTACGGGCAGGGCCTTGCGACCGAATTCGAGAAGGCCGCGAAGGCGGCCGGGATGAAGGTCGTGTCGCGCGACGCGACCAACGACAAGGCGATCGACTTCCGCGCGATCCTCACGAAGATCAAGGGCGCCAACCCGGACGCGATCATGTACGGCGGCATGGACGCGACGGG
The DNA here is from genome assembly GCF_017104865.1 of Burkholderia sp. Ac-20349. Classification (NCBI taxonomy): domain Bacteria; kingdom Pseudomonadati; phylum Pseudomonadota; class Betaproteobacteria; order Burkholderiales; family Burkholderiaceae; genus Burkholderia; species Burkholderia sp. Ac-20349. Next base: position 13,756 of record NZ_JAAGPM010000093.1, on the reverse strand, counting down.
CGGCCCGCTCGCGAAGCAGGCGCGCCAGCTCGGCATGCGCGCGAAGATCCTCGCGGGCGACGGCGTGTGCTCGACCGACCTGCCGAAGCTCGCGGGCCCGGCGTCCGACAACGTCGTGTGCTCCGAGGCCGGTATCGCGCTCGAGAAGATGCCGGGCGGCGCGGCGTTCGCGAAACGCTACGAAGCGCGTTACCACCAGCCGATGCAGGTGTACGCGCCGTTCTCGTACGACGCCGTCTACATCATCGTCGACGCGATGAAACGCGCGAACTCGACCGACCCGGCGAAAGTGCTGGCCGCGATGCCGGCGACCGACTACAAAGGCGTGATCGGTGAGACGAGCTTCACGCCGCAGGGCGACCTGAAGCATGGCGCGATCTCGGTGTTCACGTACAAGAGCGGCAAGAAGGCGCTGCTCGATATCGTGAAGATGTAACGCAGCACGCGCCGGTATCGCGCGCTCGCCGCAGGCACCGACCTCGGAGCGCGATACCGGCGATCACGTAGAGGACGGTCGCACGTTCTTTCATGATGGCTTCCTGCCCGCATGTCGAATCGACGGGCAAAGAATGCCGCCTGCAACGGGCGGCAACGCACGGAGCCATTCGCTGCCAGGGTGCCGGACGGGATGCCTGTCTCGCTCGGTCGGGCCGTGTCGCGACGTCAGGCGATGCGGCGCATCGGACCGGCCTGATCCGATGCGCGACAGCGGGCGAAATCCCATCGCACGGACTCGACATCGCAGGGGTGGCCCAGCCGCGAACCTTGCGGCACAATCCGTTCACCCGGCTCGCCTCAGCGCCTCAGTGCTGCTTCGCGCCGTGTGTCGCGCACCGCCCCCGACCGTTTTCCGGAAACCGACATGAACAATATCGAAGGCAATCGGCCGCCGCGTCGCGCATCGAAGATGCGGCTCGTGCTGCGCCAGTACTTCAGCCTGCGCGAAGGGCAGGCCGATCACGCATCGATCGATCGCGACCTCCGTGCCGGTATCGGGCTGCGCGGGACGAATCTGTGGATCCTGATGTCGGCCATTGCCATCGCGTCGATCGGCCTCGACGTCAACTCGACGGCCGTGATCATCGGCGCGATGCTGATCTCGCCGTTGATGGGGCCGATCATGGGCCTCGGCTACGGGATCGGCATCTACGATTTCGGCCTGATTCGCCGGTCGCTGCAGAATCTCGGCGTCGCGACGCTGATCAGTCTCGCGACGTCGACGCTGTACTTCTCGTTGAGCCCGCTCACCGGCGCACACTCCGAACTGCTCGCCCGCACGTCGCCGAGCATCTGGGACGTGTTGATCGCGCTGTTCGGCGGGCTGGTCGGCATGGTCGGTGCGACGCGCAGCGAAAAGACCAACGTGATCCCCGGCGTGGCGATCGCGACCGCCCTGATGCCGCCGCTGTGTACGGCCGGCTACGGGCTCGCCCATGGCAGCCTGCAGTATTTCGCCGGCGCGTTCTACCTGTTCTCGATCAACCTCGTGTTCATTGCTTTCGCGACGGTGATCGTCACGTGGGTGATTCGCGCGAAGCCGGTGGCGCCCGTGGATGCCGCGATCCAGCGCAATGTCCGGCGCTTCGTGCTGGCGGCGGTGCTGGCGACCGCGGTGCCGAGCGTCGTGCTGGCCTATCGTCTCGTGACGCAGGAAGTGTTCAACGCGCGCGCCGAGCAGTTCATCAAGGCCGAGCTGTCGTTGCCGTTGAGCGTGGTGGCGAGCAAGCACATCGACCCGGCGAAGCGGACCATCGACGCGGTGCTCGTCGGCCAGCGCGTCGACCAGCATCGGCTCGATGCGCTGTCGTCGAAGCTGCCGGGTTACGGGCTGGCGAACGCCACGCTCGTCGTGCGCCAGGCCGGCGACGAGCGGATCGATGCGCGTGCGCTCGAAACGTCGCTGAAGGCGACGCTCGCGCAGCAGCTCGTCGAGGCGCAATCGGCCGCGCAGCAGGACGCGCAGGACAAGGACGACGCGATCGCGAAACTGCAGCGGCAGCTCGACGCGCAGTCCGCCGACCGCGCGGAACTCGACCGGGTCGCGCATGAGCTGAGCGTGCAGTATCCGCAGGTGCGGCAGGTTCGGTATGCGAATGCGTTCGAATGGGATGGCGCCGCGAGCGCGCCGGGTGCGGACGCGGTGCCGACCTTCGTGGTGTCGACGGCGAAGCCGATGCCGCGCGCGGAACGCGCACGGCTCGAAGCCTGGCTGAAAGTGCGGCTGGAGCCGAAGCCGGTGCGGCTCGTCGTGGCGGGCTGACGCGGCGCGGCGCCGGGTTGATGCGTTACCGGGCCGCCGCATGAGCAGGCGCTAGGCCTGCTTGCCGAGGTTGGCGGGTTGACGGTCGGTGTCGTGCACGATGTGCAGCTCGCGCGTACGGATCGGCAGCGTGCAGCTCGCGTCGGCGAGCGTCTTGCGCACCTGGCGTGCGAGACGCCAGCGCATCGCCCAGAACTTGTCGGTGTGCGTCCACACACGCATGTTCGCGACGACCGTGCTGTCGTCGAAGCGCATCACCATCACGTCCGGCGCGGGATCCTGCAGCACGTCGGGATCGGCCGCGGCCAGCGCGCGCAGCGCGTCGAGCGCGCGATCGATATCGTCATGCACCGAGACTTCCACTTCGAGATCGAGGCGGCGCGTCGGGTTGCGCGTGTAGTTGCGGATCGAGCTGCCCCACAGCGCGCTGTTCGGCACGTATTCGCAGATGCCGTCCGGCTTCGTCAGCCGCGTCATGAAGAGCCCGACCTCGTCGACGGTGCCCGCGACCCCCGTGCCGCCGTCGATATAGTCGCCGACCTTGAACGGCCGCAGCAGCAGAAGCATGATGCCGGCCGCGATGTTCTGCATCGTGCCCTGCAGCGCGAGGCCGATCGCGAGGCCGGCGGCGCCGAGCACCGCGACGATGCTCGCGGTTTCGATGCCGAGCTGCGACAGCGCGCCGACGATCGCGACGATACGGATGCCCCACACGGCGACGTCGCAGAGGATCGGCCGCAGCGTGTCGTCGACGCGCTCCTTGTTCGAGAGCAGACGGTTCAGCCAGTTGCCGATGCGTTTCGACAGCCACCAGCCGGCGACGAGCAGCGCCAGGCCGGCGCACAGCTTGATGGAGAGCGTGGACAGCGCGTTCCACAGGAACGTCCAGCGTTCCGGATGCAGGTGATCGAGCAACATGACGGGATTCCGGTTTGAAGAAACGGTGCGCGACGCGTCGCGTACCTGCCGTGGTCGGGCAGGCTTGCGCTGACGTGCGGGCAGCGTTCGACCGTACACGGGGCGAGATGGTTCGCGCGAATGGCTGGGGGCGCATGCCGCATGGCTGTGCCGCCAGGCCGCGAAATCGCGATTTCGATTTAGTACGAAGCGGCTTTTCCATCAAATAGGACTTGTCCTATTCAGCCATTTCGATCGCGCCGATACACTCGTTCTCACGTTGCCGGGTCGCGACGATCGTTCCTCCGCGATACCCGGTTCTCTCCCGATTTTTCACTGACAGACAGCGAGTGACGACGTCATGCGGTTAGACCTGCGTTTCCGTCTCGCACGCGAACAAGGTCAACCCGCGCAGCGCGGCGTTCACGCTTTCCCGATGCGCCGCGCGCTGCTGCGCGGTGTCATCGCGGCGGCCTGTGTGGCCGGCGCACCGGGGGCGGTGGCCCACGCGTCTCACGACGCCGCGCCGTTTTCGCCCGTGATGGCTGACCTTGTCGACGTGCCCTTTTTCAATGCCGCGCGCACCACGTGGGGCGGTTTGCACGCATCGACGGCTGCGCCGCTCGACGTTGCGTATGCGTCGCATGCGTTGGCCGTGCCGACGACCGGCGAACGCGACGACCCCGTTGCGCGCTTCGGGGCCTGCGTGGCTTACCGCGTGCTGTGCGATGCGGCGCGCGTGGCGGTCGAACGCGCGTACGCGTCGAGGTTCGATTACGGTCTTGCGTCGCCGTTGCCCGCGGTGGGCGCGCCGGCTGCGTTCGAGCGGCGTCCCGTCGATCTGGCCGCCGCCGAGCCGTTCGTGCTCGCGGAAGCCGAACGCGGCGCGCGGGCCGGCGCGATCGTCGGCAGCCTGCAGGCATCGCTGGCACGCGCCGATCTGCCGGCCGGCGTTGCCGCACAGATCACCCGCATGCTCGCCGGTCGAGTCGACCCGAAACAGCGCGGTGCACTCGGCGACACGTTCCGCGTTGCATACGAACCCGACGGCAACGCCAAGCGGCCGGGCGGCGTGCGCGTGACGGCGCTCGAGCTGCGCTTTCGCGGCCAGCATGTCGCGGGCGTGTGGTTTGCGCCCGATGCCGGCTCGCCGGGCACCTATTACGACCTCGGCGGCGTGCCGCTCGCCGGCGCGCGGTTTGCGATGCCGGTCAGCGCAACGCGGATCAGCTCGCATTTCGGTACGCGCGTGCATCCGGTAACCGGTGCGCGCCATGTGCATTCCGGCGTCGATCTCGCGGCACCGTCCGGGCGTGCGGTTCATGCGTCGGAGCGCGGCGTCGTCACGTTCATCGGCACCGAGCCGCGCGGCTACGGCAAGTACGTGGTGATCCGCCACGACGGCGGCTATGCGTCGTACTACGCGCACCTGTCGGCATTCGAGCCGACGCTGCGAACCGGCATGCGGGTCCCGCGCGGCGAGCGGGTCGGCGCGGTCGGCAGCACGGGTACGGCCACCGGGCCGCATCTGCACTTCGAGGTCCGGCGGCACGATCGTCTCGTCGATCCGGTCGCGCTGGTCCAGGCGGGCAAGGCGGCGAAGCTGACGGGCGAGCGGCGCGTCGCGTTCAATCGCGTGGTGCTCGACGCGCGCACGTATCTGGCGTCGGCTGCGTGGTCGCAGCCGGTGGCGATGGCGAAGCCTGCCGGGTCGCTTGCTGGCTGACCGTTGGCGAGGGGTGAGCCGAGACGAGGCACGTCGCGGCCGATCAACGCAAACCGCTTACACGGCGGGTTCGACGGGCAACCAGATTTCCAGCACGCCGGCACCCGTTATCGGATCGTAGTCCGCGCTGTAGCGCTCGAACTCGGGCGCGTCGACCGCCTTGAATCCAGACGTCGGCAGCCAGCCGTTCCAGATGCTGTAGAACGTCTGGTGCAGCGTGGAAATATGCCCGCCGTGTTCGAAGACCGCATACCGCTGCGGTTCCAGTTCGATGCAGCGAAAGGGTGCGGTCAGTCGATCGCGGCTGGCGACTTCCACGCCCGCGATGTATTCGAAGCTGCCATCCGCATCCGGGTTGCAGCACACGCCGTAGGTCACATCGTCGACCTGGCCGGGAAGGGTACCGATGTATGGGATGAACGCTTGCCACAGCGCCGGAATGCCTTCGTTGGTGTCGAAGGTGTAGCGGTCGCTCATGCCGGCGATCAGCCGCTTGCCGGTGGTTTCGAAGCGTGACGGTGCAACGTCGATGATCTTCAGCTCTTTCATGCGAAGCGGCTCCACAAGAGACAACCCGTCGAGGGTGCGCCGTGCCCGCACGTCCTCGGGCGTCATGCCGAAGCAATCGCGGAAGGCGCGCGTGAACGCCTCATGGGAGCCATAGCCGGCATCGAGCGCCACATGCAGGATGCCCGGCGCACCTTGTGCCAACGCGCGGGCCGCACGCGTGAGCCGTCTCGACCGGACATAGCGCATCACCGGCCAGCCGGTATTCATCGAGAACAGGCGCGAGAAACCGAAACGCGTCATGTCGCAATTGGCGGCAATCCTGTCGAGCGTCAATTCCCTGTCCAGCTGGGTTTCGATAAACCAGAGTGCTTGTCCAACCGGATTCATGGCATTCCAATGAGGGTGTCGGGCGGACTATATGGTATCGGCGGCCGGGGCATTTGATCGTTCTTGCGCGACAGGCGGGGCGGGGGCGGACGACGCGCCAAAGCAGATCGCCACGCCGGGCGGCGTGGCGAGGGCGCAGGACGGTACTGCTTAGCCGAGCGGCCAGTTCAGGATGGCGATACCGTCGTTGTAGTCACCGTCCGTGCCGTCTTCCGAGCCGACCAGACCGAAGTAGGTCTTCTTGAAGATGTCGACCTGGCGCGAGCCGATCTTCGACGGCTTGCCGTTCGCCGTCACGACCACGCGCACCTTCCCCTTGCCGGAGTTCACGATCTGCGTGTTCAGGTTCGCGTCCTGCGTGCCGGCGCCCTGGAACGTCGCGGCCGGTTTCGCGTTGTCGTCGACGAAGACCTCGATCGTCTGCGGCGCCGACGAATTGACCAGCGCGGTCACGCCGAACGCGATGTTCGGCGGCAGGTTGAAGACGCCGTCGCGTTCGCCGCCGCCGGTCGTCGTGGTATCCGGCTGCGTGGGCTGCGGCTGCGGCGTCGCTTTCGAGAAATAGTTGACCACCGCACCGACGCCGAACTTTGCCGCGGCCCCGGGCAGCACGCCGGGCGCGCCTGCCCACGTCACCGTGCAGGCGACCACCTGCCCGGCCGCATCGGTCTTCACCTTGTTTTGCCAGCTGCCGACGTCGAAGCTGTACGGGATGGTCGCGATGTCGACGAACACATCGTATTGCGGCAGCTTTTCCACGAGCTGTGCGGTCATGAACTGGCGCATCCGGTCGAGCACCGCCTGGTCGCCGTTCGCCTGTACGGCGCTGGCATCGTTGCCCGCGAGTTGCAGCAGGGCGTACAGATCGTCATGGGTAAACGGTTGTGACATGTCGTCCTCGTCTCGATGAAAGGGCTCGCGTCGCGCGGCCGGTGAATGGGTTTCGCCGTTGTCGCGCACGGAGTACAGCGTGGGACTGCAAGTGACTGCTCGAATGAATCGATTCGCCATGTGTGGTTGGCCCCGTCTCCATGGCGGGATCGACGGCGGCGCGCGCACCCGGCCGCGCCGCACGTCATCGTGCTCAGCCCAGCGGCCAGTTCAGGAACACGATGCCGTCGTTGTAGTCGTCGTCGCTGCCGTCTTCCGAGCCGACAATCCCGAAGTAGGTCTTCTTGAAGAGGTCGACCTGGCGCGAGCCGAGCCGCGACGGCTTGCCGTTCGCCATCACGATCACACGCACGCGCCCCTTGCCGGAGTCGAGCACTTTGGTGCCGAGGTTCTGGTCCTGCACGCCGGCGCCCTTGAACGTGGCGGCCGGTTTCGGGTTGTCGTCGACGTAGATGTCGATCGTCTGGTCGTTCGCCGCGTTGGTGAGCGCGGTGACGCCGAACTTGATGTTCGGCGGCAGGTTGAACGTGCCGTCGCGCTCGCCGCCGCCGCCGATCGTGCCGCTACCCGTGCCGCCCGGGTTGCCGCCCGCGCCGGTTTCGCCGCTTCCGCTGCCGGGCGACGACGATTGCGCGGCTGTATCGCCGATCGCGGACAGGCTCGCGTACGAATCGATATGCATCGCGCTGCCGCGCACGCTTTTCCACTGGCCCTTCACGAACGTGACGCCGGTGCCGGCGTCGATCGTCGCGACGAGCGTGAACGGCATGCGCCCGGTGGCTTCGGGCACTTTCGACGAATAGGTGAAGCAGCCGTCCGCGACGATGCCCTTGTCGGTCGCGATCGCGAAATAGATGCCGGGGAAGTTGTTGCCGGTCGCGTACGGCGTCGGCACGTTGAGGATGACTTGCAGTTTCCCGTCTCGAATCTCTGCCTTGGCGATGTCGATGGTCAGGCCCGGGATGTCGACGTAGGTTTCCGATGTCGTCACGGGGGCGCTGTTGATCGAAGCCGAAAGGAGTGGCATGGAGGTCTCCGTTGGTAGGGCGGGTTTCGATGCAAAGAGGGTGAGGTGCCGCCGAATGCGGCGAGCAACCGCCGACCGGCCTGGAGGCGGGCGGCGGTGGTGAGTCGTCGGGTAGCGCGTCAGGTCAGCCGATCGGCCACTGGAGCACGACGATGCCGTCGTTGTAGTCGCTGTCGTGGCCGTCTTCCGACACGACGATCCCGAAGTTGACCGTGTACGGCGAGCCGTCCGATTTCTTGCCGTTGATCGGCGCGAGGCGCGCGTCGGTGGCCGACGGCTTGCCGTTTACCGACACTTCGAAGCGGATCTTGCCGTTGCCGGAATTCAGCGTCGCTTCACGCGTGCCGTCGCGCGTCGTCAGCTTGTGATACGCGGCGGGCTCCTTGCTGTCGCCGATAAACAGCTTGATGTGCTGCTGCTCGGCGGCATTCGCGAAGAAAATCGCGCGGAAATCGGTATTCGGCGGAATCGAAAACTCGCCGGCGCGATTGGAAGACGTTTGAGAATCGGCCATGCTTTCCTCCTGAGGAATGATGGGTAAGGCTTCGAGCCGTGTCGCGCAAACGTTTGCCGTTTGAGGCACGACGAATCGAGCATGCCGAAAAATAAATAAAAAAATATTCGATGAGGAATGGCTATTGTTCAGTAAATCGAAAACGGAGGTTAATCGATTTAATGAAATGTGTTTAATCGATGGTATTTCAATATATTCGGGAAACTATATCGACGCGTGTATCGATTATTTGAACGATGCGCGGTTGTGCAGGCGGGGCGGATGGGGAGACAGGAGGCTGGGGGCAATCGGGCTTCGGCGCGGACGCTCGGCGTTCGCATATGGCAGCGTTAGCGTTTCAACACCATCTTTCTCTGTCGTGGCCGCGCCCACCGACCACCACCGAACGCCCACGCCGAAACCCGATTGAATGCAACAGGAGGGGGTGCGGCAACCGGAGAAGTACGTAGACCAACTCACTCCGAACGTGAACAGGGGCCTCACCGGCACCGCACCCGTGAAGCATATCGACGGGGCCGCATGCCGCCTATCGGACAGGACTGATTCTGAGCGGTCAAATTCCGCGCCATTTGCACTCAGCCCGTTGACAGCCCCCATCGCCCTGTGATTTGATTTCGGCCATGCAAGCCGCCCAGCCCCGCTTCTCGCTACGACTACTAGCCCGTTTCTCCGGGCTGGGTCTGCGGCTGCGCGCTTTCCATCTGCTTCTTTCCTGAAGCGCCAGATTTCCCCCGCATCACCGACCTGGCCCCGGTTATCGACCGGCGCCTGAGTTCGTCCTTCTTCCGAATCGCTCCGCTCCGTCCCGGTCGCTCAACCGCCAAGGCTGTCGTTCGCCGTACCGCTTAGCCGTTGTGCCGTTTTCACCCGTTTTTACCGCTGCGCGCGCAGCCGGCCGCCACGACCGATGGCCGCCGCGCCGCGGTTTCCCGACAAACCGACCGAGGACCGAACATCATGATGCTGAAGAACCCCGCGACGAAGTACCGACCGTTCACGCCCGTCAACCTGCCGAACCGCATGTGGCCGACGCGCACGATCACGCAAGCGCCGATCTGGATGAGCACCGACCTGCGCGACGGCAACCAGTCGCTGTTCGAGCCGATGGACGCCGCGCGCAAGATGCGGATGTTCAAGATGCTGGTCGCGATCGGCTTCAAGGAGATCGAGGTCGCGTTCCCGTCGGCGTCCGAGACCGATTTCAACTTCGTGCGCGAGCTGATCGAAGGCGGCCACATTCCCGACGACGTGACGATCGAGGTGCTCACGCAGGCGCGCGACGACCTGATCGAGCGCACCTTCGAATCGCTGCGTGGCGCGAAGCGCGCGATCGTGCACCTGTACAACGCGACCGCGCCGGAATTCCGCAAGATCGTGTTCGGCCTCGACCGCGACGGCGTGAAGGCGCTCGCGGTGAACGCCGCGCGCACGATCAAGCGCTGCGCCGACGCCGCGACCGATACGCATTTCACGCTGCAATACAGCCCGGAGACCTTCACGGCGACCGAGCTCGATTTCGCGAAGGAAGTCTGCGACGCCGTGTTCGACGTGTGGCAGCCGACGCCGGAGCACAAGGCGATCGTGAACCTGCCGGCCACCGTCGAAGTCGGCACGCCGAACTTCTACGCGGACCAGATCGAATGGATGCACCGCAACCTCGCGCGCCGCGATGCGCTGATCGTGTCCGTGCATCCGCACAACGACCGCGGCACCGCGGTCGCGGCGGCCGAGCTCGCGGTGATGGCCGGTGCGGACCGGATCGAGGGCTGCCTGTTCGGCAACGGCGAACGCACCGGTAACGTCGATCTCGTCACGCTCGCGCTGAACCTGTACTCGCAGGGCGTCGATCCGGGCCTCGATTTCTCGCAGATCAACGAAGTCGCGCGCACGGCCGAGGAATGCACGCAGTTGCCGATCCATCCGCGCCATCCGTATGTCGGCGATCTGGTGTTCACCGCGTTCTCCGGCTCGCACCAGGACGCGATCAAGAAGGGCTTCGCGGTGCAGCGCCCCGATGCCGTGTGGGAAATGCCGTACCTGCCGATCGATCCGAGCGACGTGGGCCGTACGTACGACTCGATCATTCGCGTGAACAGCCAGTCGGGCAAGGGCGGTATCGCGTACCTGCTCGAACAGAGCTATGGCGTCGCGCTGCCGCGCCGCCTGCAGGTCGACTTCAGTGCGGCCGTGCAGCGCCTGACCGACGACAGCGGGCTCGAGGTGACGAGCGCGCAGATCTGGTCGCTGTTCCAGAAGGAGTACGTGGAAGGCGATGCGCCGCTGCGTTATGTCGGCCATGAACTGACCGAGCGCGACGGCCGCGAGACGATCGTGCTGACCGCCGACGTGCACGGCGAGCGCCGCGTGCTGCGCGGCGAAGGCAATGGCCCGCTCGATGCGCTGATGCACGCGTTGCGCACGCCGCTGCGGATCCAGCACTACGAGGAGCGCGCGCTGTCGCAGGGCGCCGATGCGAAGGCGATCGCGATCGCCGAGCTGGCCGGCACGGGCGTGCGCGGCAGTGCGTTCGGCGTCGGCATCGACGCGAACCTGACGACCGCGTCGATCCGCGCGGTGATCAGCGGCATCAACCGCGCGTATGCGCGCGCGGACGAAGCAGCGCAGGCGACGTTTTTTGCCGCGCAGCCCGCGGTGAAGGCTGTCGCGTAAGCGGGGCGTTGGCGGCCGCGTCGGCGATGTCCGGCGCGGTCGTGTCGTTGCTCGGGCGGTTGCCTCCGCGCGGCCCGTCGAGCGCCGCGCACAGTTCCGCCTTCATGAAATCCACCCACGCGCGCGTCTTCGCGTCGAGATGCCGGCGCGACGGATACACCAGAAACACGCCCACGTCCTCCGCGCGGTAATCGCGCAGCACGCGCACCAGCGCGCCTGAGCGCAGCCCGTCGTCCGCGACGAACTCCGGCAGCAGGCCGATGCCCGCCCCTTCCCGAACCGCGATCTCGAGCGATGCCGCGACGTCGGCCGTCATCGTCGGCTCGAACGCGACCGTTTCCGAAGTCGCACCGCACGTCAGCGTCCATTCGCGCGCCGGGTAGGCGGGCGCGACCAGTTGCAGGCAGCGATGCCGCGCGAGCGCGCGCGGCGTATCCGGCATCCCGTGCCGCGCGACATACGCGGGCGACGCGCACAGCACGCTGCCGATCCGCCCGACGTCGATCGCGACCTGATCGGAGCTCGGCAGGCTCGGCATCGCAATCACCGCGACGTCGTAGCTGTCGCGGATCAGGTCCGGCACCTGCGGCGCGAGCGTCAGGTCGACGCTGACGTCCGGATAGCGCGCCTGGAAGCGCGCGACGAGCGGAATCACGAAACGATTCGCGATGCTGGCGCTGCAGTGCGCGCGCAGCCGGCCGTGCGGATGCAGCCGCGCGCCGCGCGCTTCGCGTTCGCTCGCATCGACGGCGAGCGTGATGTCGCGTGCGCGCGCGAGATAGCGTTCGCCGGCTTCGGTCAGGCACATCGAGCGCGTCGTGCGGTTCATCAGCCGGATGCCGAGATGCGCTTCGAGCGACGCGATCGTGCGGCTGACATACGCGGTCGTGAGGTTGAGCCGCTTGCCGGTTTCGGTGAAGGTCCCCGCGTCGGCGAGCGTGACGAAAACCTGCATGCTTTGAATGAGATCCATCGTCGGGGCGGGCGCGTGGCGCCGGTGTCGTGCGATGCCGTTACTGTAGCGAGCGGCCTGCCGTACCGCGCGCGCACGTCAGCGAACGATCGTCGCGAAACGGACAGGGCAGTTCAGCGTCGCGAGAAGTATTCGCTCGGCGGCACGCCGAGTGCCTTGCGGAACATCGCCGCGAACGCGCTGGGGCTGTCGTAGCCGTGTTCGAGCGCGAGTTCGAGGATCGGCGTGCCGGCGGCCAGGCGCGGCAGGCTCAGCAGCAGGCGCGCATGGCGGCACCACGCGCCGTGCGTCATGCCCGTTTCACGCTTGAAGGTGCGCGCGAGCGTGCGCTCGTTCATGTGCGCGTCGCGCGCCCACGACTGCAGGGTGACGACCGACGACGGGTCATTGATGAGCCGCGTGCACAGCGCGGCGAGCGCCGGATGGCGCGGCATCGGCACATGCAGCGACAGCAGCGGCGCGATCTCGATTTCGTCGAGGATCAGCGCGAGCACGCGGCCCGCGCGATGCGCGAGGTCGTAATCGGCCGGCAGTTCGCATGCGGTCACGATCAGCTCGCGCAGCAACGTGCCGACCTCGATCACGCGGCATTCGTGCGGCAGGCTCGGCCGCACTTCGTGCGCGACGAATACCGTGCGCATCTGCACGTCGCCGGCCATCCGGATTTCGTGCTGGGTGCCGCCCGGCACCCAGACCGCGCGCCCCGTCGGCACGACCCAGCTGCCGGCATCCGCATGCACGAGCATCACGCCGGAAATCGCGTGAATCAGCTGGCCATGCCGGTGCGAATGCGGCGGATACGCGATGCCGGCCGCCGCGTCGGACGCGACGACGGCGATCTGCTTGTGCTTGTCCTTGTGCTCGAGCGCACTGAAAAATTGATCCACGTGTCCTTTTCTCGACGACGAATGCGCTTTGCGCGCGAGATCGACCGAATGCGTCGAAATTACCATAGGCCCATCGTTTGTTCGACTGCCATTGCACGATGAGCGCCTCGTTATCTCCTCCGGTTTCCTTCCGTTTGTCTGTTGCCGCCGCGCTGCTGAGCGCCGCGATGCTTGCCGCCTGCTCGGTCGGCGATCCGTACCGTCCGCCCGCGGTCGATGCGGCGCGCACGGCGCCGTTCGACGCGGCGGCCGATGCGCCCGTCGCATCCGGCGGCGCGTTGCCCGATCGCTGGTGGCAGCTGTTCGACGATCCGGCGCTCGATGCACTCGTGCGCGAAGCGCTCGCGCAGAACCGCGATCTCGCGGTGGCCGCGGCGCGCGTCGCGCGGGTGCGGGCCGTGCTCGACGAAGCGGGCGCCGCGCGGCTGCCCGATACGACAGCCGGCTTCGGTGTCGACTACGGCAAGCACGCGCCCGATCAGATCGTCGCGAGCGCGAAGGGCACCGATGCGCGTACGCGCTGGGGTTTCGCGCCGTCGTTCGCGGTGTCGTGGGAAGTCGATCTGTGGGGGCGCGTCGGCCATCTCGTCGATGCCGCGCGCGCCGACTCGGAGGCCGTGCAGGCGGCGTCGGATGCGATGCGCGTCGCGGTGGCCGCCGAGACGACGGCCGCCTATGCGCAGGCATGCGCGTACGGCGAGCGGATCGACGTGGCCGAGCGCTCGGTCGCGATCGCCGACCGCCTCGCGTCGCTGACCGCCCGCCAGCGTGCGCACGGTCTCGTGTCCGATCTCGAAGTCGCGCGCTCGCGTGCGTTTGCCGACGATACGCGCGCCGAACTGCCGGCGCTCGCGGGCGCGCGCCGCGCCGCGTTGTATGAGCTGGCCGTGCTGACCGGGCATGCGCCTGGCGCGATTCCCGACGCGGCCAGATCGGAAGAGCGGCGGGTAGGGACAGAGTGTGGCGCGCACAGACGTAGTGCGTGAGCGCCGTGCAGATGACAGCACGACGTAA